>USCM01000037.1 GCA_900553155.1 uncultured Prevotella sp.
CTCGTACTGGCGCTCGTTGATAGAAAAGTTCACCTCTACCGAGCCATTGCCAGCCACTACCTCAGGTGCCGGGTCGGGCAGCGAAGGATTCGGGGTCGGGTCTACTGGGTCGGGTGTAGGCTCTGGTGTAGGATCCACCGGCTTAACCTCAGGCTTCTTGTCTTCCTCCTTAGGGTTGTCCTTGACGTCGAGTGCAGGTGAAACCATGAACACGATGTCGTTGAGGTCGAATTTGAAGTTTTTGTGCTCCCAATCCTCAAAGCCGAAGAAGGTGTTGCCGCCATAGTTGAACGAAGCCGAGTGAACGCCCTTGCCGTGGCACTCCTGGTCTTCCATCAACTTGTAGTGGGCATCGTGCGAGCACGAGGCAGCGTTCTCGCTTACGTTAGAGTAGAACGTCTCCGACACTTCGCCAACATAATTGCCGAAGCGGTCTTGGCGGTTGTATCCATAATAATTGTTGAGATAGAAGCCAAACTTGTATCCCTTGGCAATGGTTATCTTTATACCCCTCTGGTTCTTGTAATAGCCCCAAGGACAATACTGGGCAAAGAAGATGTCCTGCTCGTGCTTGTTGCCCTCCTCGTCGTAGTAGAAGACGCCTATGGTGTTGTCCTGCTTAGAGGTCTTCGAGTAAGCCGGATAGAGCGTGAATGGCTTGCCGTCTGATACGTAGAGGTAGTTGGTTGACCAATTGCTGACGCCCGGTTTGGTTGGCGAGAGGTTGAGGTTGTCCTGCTCTTCGGGCAGAATATCAAGGAAAACCTTGGCTGTCGACTGCAATACGTCGTCTGCCAACGGGCTAACCGCAGATACTGATACTACTGATGCCTTAGGTCCTGAGACACGATTGCCATTAGAATAGGCTGCCACTTCAGCGGCACGTGCAGGGGCATAGCTTACAAAAGCGTTGTTGTTTGAATCGCCATTAGGTTCGGTTGTGTCGCTTGAACACGCTGCCAGAACCATTGCAAGGGCTGCAGTGGCGAGCAATTTCACTTTTCTCATAACTTTCTTTGTTACCTATAATATTGGATATTGGTTGTTATATATACAATTAAACGGCTGCAAAGATATGAATAAAAGTTGAAAACATACACAAATGTACCGAAAAAAGCACACATTACTTGATGCCATACACCACCAACGGCACAGCATGGTTGTGGTCGTTGAGATAATGGCGTGTACCAAGACGATAACGGGGGTTGGTTAGCGAGAGGCTGTCCACACGCACATGGGTCTCTATACCAGCCAAACAAAGCATTGTTGGGAACACGGAGGCATTGCTCTGCACGCCCTTCTTTCGATTGCCAAGCATGGCACTGAACTCCATCGGATGCTGCACGGCATACGTCTTAGATGTCCATACAAGCAGCGGCACATCGGTGTCGTACTGCGACGGACGCGGCGAGGCATGCAGAAACAAGCGGCGACTGTCGTCAAAGATGTTCTCGCCGTGGTCGGATGTGTACATCAAGGTAGAGGCACAACCCTGCTCGCGAAGCATGCCTATGAGCTTGGCAAGGATGCGGTCGGTCTGCAATATGGTGTTGTCGTAAGCGTTGAGCAGCTGCGGTCGGTTCTTTGCCTTTGCCTCTGTGGGCGTGTCGGGCAGAAAGCGGGCATTGCTTTGGGCATATCGGTCGCGATAGTTGAAGTGGGAACCGTATGTATGCAGCACTACAAGCAGCTTCTTGTGGCGCTCGTCCAGCACTCGTTGTACGTACGGCAGCAACAGCTCGTCGCTGTATTTATCGTCCTCATTATCGCCTGCATAGTCGTCGCGTATAAAGTGGCAATAGTTGGCTTCGCTGCCAAGGAAGTCGATATACGAGTGGTTGCGGCGCTGATTGGACAAGAATACGGTGTGGAACCCAGCCTCTCTGAAGGCGGCTATCAACCCCTTCTCGTTGTACAGACGGTCGTGGTCCTCGGCTGTGGCGGCAGATAGGAGCATTGGCACACTCTTGTGTGTGGTGTTCGACTGCGACCTCACGTTCTTGAACACAATAAGTCCAGGCGTCTTCATAAGCTGCGGATTGGTGGGGCGCTGATATCCGTAAAGCTGAAAATTGGCAGAACGTGCTGTCTCGCCTATCACCAGCACATACACCTCGGCAGAATCCTTGGCGTGTGTTGTACGGGCATTGAACTTGAAGTCTGCCACGTTCTGCTGATAATGTGCCGATCTCCAGCTCTCCTTTACGGCAAGACCAAGGTTGTAGAACACGTTGACGGGGTACATATTGTCCGACAGACGATACTCGAACTTGCCCTCCTTCTCATTGCCTTCGGGATACTGATAGTAGCACAGCTTGGTAAGGGTGGCAAAGACAAGGATGCCTATAAGCGACAGGCGGCGTGCCGTATGCCTGAACTTATCGTCCAACATGATGTGTTTGGTCCACTGAATGGCGGCTATCACGAGCAGCGGTAGATACAGTATGAACACTCCGGCTACTGCTGGCACAAGATTGTCAAGCAGCTCCATTGCCTCACCAGGATTGGTGGTGAGCAGGTTGAGGAACATATCCACAGCTATCACTCCGCTGCCATACAGATATATCAGCACCATCTGGAAGGCGGCGAAGAACACCAACAAGAAGAGTATCCACACCTGACGTCCTATCTTTGCCGACATAGACATCAACAACGAATAGGCAAACAAGGGCAGGAACACATTGGCTACGCATGCCGTCAACGGCATTTGCTCGGTAAAGCAAAGGGCTACGTTGGGCACAAGCAGTCCAAGGACGGTGTAGAAGTAAAGAAAACGGGGGGAAAGCAGATTGCACATAAATTCTTTAATAGACATCCCCATCTGCCCAAAAGCGGATGGGGATGCGGGTTAATAACCTTCGTTTTGTTTCCAGTTCTTATTCTCTTGCATTATAGCCTTAGGCACTGGGAGGATGCGGCACGACTTGTCGAAGCGTGCGCCGGGGAATCCCTTGCGGTGGAATCCGTACTCGTTCTCGAATGTTCCGAAACGTATCATGTCGTTGCGGCGCCAGTTTTCGTCTACAAACTCGCGGCCACGCTCGTCGAGGATGTCCTGCAATGTAGGCACACCTACAAACTGCGGAGCGTGCACATAGCTGCGTATCTGGTTGAGAAGCGACTGCGGTGTGTCGTCGTTGGTCTTCTGTGCGCCACGCAGCAGAGCCTCAGCCTTGGTAAGGATGATGTCGGCATAGCGGAATATTGGCACGTCGTTGCTCTGGTTGCGCTCGTAAGAGGCATACTCGTTGGGATTGGGATAGAACTTCAACGAGCGGTAGCCCTGGCTCCAGCCCTTGGGCGTTGCGCCGCAGTCGAGCTGCTGACGGGCTGTCTCGCTGTCGTCCTTAAGCTGTATCTTCTTAGAGAGCACCAGCTGCTCGCCCTTGTATATATACGGATTGGCAGTAGGCTCGCCGGTCAAGGGGTCGTGTATGTATACCTTGCCGTCGGTTGTGGCACCGAGGATGATGTCGTTGCGGTCGTCGCCGGGCAGCGTATAGAGGTTGGCAAACTCTTCGTTCATGGCGCATATACCTGCGCACGACTTGTTCATCTTGCCGCCAAGATAGCCCATCGAGTCGCCGCCGTCCACCTTGCGGAAGGTGCGATACTGGCCGTACTTCAATCCCTGCGCGCTTACCTTATCGTATGGCATGGCATAGATAAAGTCCTTGATGTGTGCTCCGTTGTTGTAGAGGAACTTCTTGCGGTAGGCATCGTCAAGATTAAACTGGTTGCTCTTGATTATGTCGTCGCACATAGCCACACACTCGTCGAGCTTGTTGTTGACGGTCGTGGCAGCATCATAGTCGGCTACATTGGCGCATGTGTACACACCCCAGTTGATGTATAGCTTCACAAGCAGAGCCTCAGCCATCCAGCGGTTAGGCTTGCCGTAGGTTGCGGCGTTGTTCTTGTCGGACAAGAGGGGCAAGCACTCCTTAAGCTCCTTCTCTATGAAGGCAGCCACCTCGGCACGCGGCTTGCGCTCTACAGCCTCGTTCTCGTCGGGCACACGGTCGAGCACGGGCACGTCGCCGAAGCTGTCCATAAGGATGAAGTGGTAGAAGGCACGCATGGTGCGCGCCTGCGCTATCTGCATAGCCTTGCTGTTGTCGCCGGCAAGGTCGTCTATAAACTGGTTGCACTTGGTTATGCCCGAGGCAAGGTCGGCCCAATAGTTCAGTGGCTTGTTCTCGGGGTTGAAGTTGTGCACGGTTGGGTTTACGTTCTCGGCACTGTCGTAGTAGTCGCCGTCAAAGCTTATGCCTGATGCCTCGTCCGACGCAAAGGTCTGCGTGCGGTTGTAGTTGTTGCCAAGCTGTGTGCGGAAGGCATAGTAGACATCGGACATCTTAGCCTCAAGCGCTATCTCCGACTCGTTGGGATATTCGGTATATTTCGACTTTACGTCTACATCAAGGTCGGTGCAGCCTGTGGCAAGCACAAGTGCCGATGATGCCAACGCGTATATTATTGACTTCTTCATTGCTTTAATCTGTTTAGGGTTTAATTAGAAACTAACCTTCATGCCGAACATGAATGTGCGTGTGTGTGGATAGTAATCCTTACGCCAGTCGATGCCCGGGGTCAGTCCGCCGAGCGAAACCTCTGGGTCGGCACCCTTGTAAGAGGTAAGCGTGAACACGTTGTTGCAAGTGGCATATACAGAGAGATTGTCTACCCAACCCTTAAGCTTGCCGAAGTCGTAGCTCAGAGTCATTGACGAAAGGCGCATAAACGAGCCGTTCTCGATATAGCGGTCGGAAGGCGACTGCGAGTTGACGTCGCCGTAGTTCTGGCTTGTAAGAGCCTCACGCAGCACGTTCTTGCCCTGCTTTATCAGTGTTACGCTGTTGTACTGGGCACGCAGAGCGTTGAATATCTTGTTGCCGAACATACCCTGGAAGAAGAGGTTGAGTGTCCAGTTCTTGTACGAGAGGTTGTTGGTCCAGCCCAATGTAAGCTTAGGCTGAGCCGAACCTGTCTTGGTGCGGTCGGTGTCGGTTGGCTTGATGGTCTTCTCGCCGGTGCGCTCGCCGGTTGCGGGGTCGTGCACCCAGAACTGCGATATGCCGTTCTCGTCGTGTCCGGCAAACTCGTATGTATAGAATTGTCCGATAGGGCAACCCTCCATAAGACGCTGTACAGCCACGTTGGTGTTGCCTGCAATCCAAGGATAGCCAAGGTCCTGATACTTCACAGAGAAGGCAGCGTTAGACAACTTCTCCACACGGTTGCGGTTGTGCGAGAGGTTGAGGGTTGTAGTCCACTGCCAGTCCTCGTTCTGTACGGGTATGGCGTTGATGGTAAGCTCTATGCCTCGGTTGGATATGTCGCCCACGTTGGCTGTCATTGTGCCGTATGGATAGCGGTTGGTCGACACCGGATAATAGTAGATAAGGTCGGATGTGCGCTTGTCGTAATACTCGATGGTACCCGTAAGGCGCGAGTTGAAGAAACCAAAGTCCAGTCCGATGTTGAACATTCCGGTGCGTTCCCACTTCAGGTCGTGGTTGGCATTGTTGGTGGCGGCAAGCGTGTGCTTGTCGGTTGTAACGCCGTTCTCGTCGGTATACTGGAACCATCCAGACACTCCGTAGGTGCGTTGAGCCGAGTAGGCGTCGAAGCCGAGCGAGTTGCCCGACACGCCATAGCCCACACGCAGCTTAAGGTCGGAGAAGATGTCGAGGCTTCTAACAAATTCTTCCTCGCCTATACGCCATGCTGCCGACACCGACGGGAATGTAGCCCAGCGGTTGTTCTTGCCGAATGCCGACGAGCCGTCGCGGCGCAGCGTGGCTTGGAAGTTATAGCGTGAGGCATACGAGTAGTTTAGACGTCCGTAGAACGAAATCATACGCAGGGTCGATTCGGCTCCGCTCTCCACACCGTCCATGCCGTCAATCTTGTTGGCGTACGAGAGATTGTAGTACTTAACGGCGTCGTTGTAGAAGTCCTTAACCGTCAAGCCGAATCCGTCGTCCTGGTTGGTCTGCTCCCACGAGTAGCCTATCATGGCGCCCACACGGTGGTATCCGGGGAAGCTGTGGTTGTAGTTGGCAAAGGTCTCAAACACCTCTTTGTTGTTCATGTATGTAGAGCGTGTTGCCTGTCCGTTGTTCTTTACAATCTGCGACTTTGTAGAGTGATACTCTGACAGCACATTCTGGTCGTACATATACGAGTACTGGGCGGTCCATGTAAGGTCCTTGAGCAGGTTGAGGTCGGCCTTGCCCGTCAGTTGCATACGTCGGTACACGGTCTGTCGGGTGTCCTCGTTTATCATCGACAATGGGTTGTAGTATTGGGTGGTGTTTGTCGACTCGGTCCAAGAGCCGTCGTCGTTTCGCACAGCCTGGCATGGCGAATAGTAAACCATAGCGTCTGTCACGCTTATGCCTTGCTCCTGTGCCTCGATGCCCTTCTTTGTTGTCTGGCTTGCGTTGACGCCAAGCGACAGCTGCAGGTGGTCCTTAAGCACCTTTGAGTGGGCAAGAGCGCGTGCTCCGAAGCGCTCCATCTCCGACGAGCGTATTATACCCTCGTGATTGAGATAGTTGAGCGACACGTTATATCCCGAGCGTGCGTTGCCACCAGACACGGC
Organism: uncultured Prevotella sp.; assembly: GCA_900553155.1. Taxonomy (GTDB): domain Bacteria; phylum Bacteroidota; class Bacteroidia; order Bacteroidales; family Bacteroidaceae; genus Prevotella. Next base: position 6,611 of record USCM01000037.1, read on the forward strand.
AAGGTTGTGGTTGTGTGATAGGCCGGTGCGCTGCACCTCCTTCTGCCAGTCGACGTCGGCACCCATATCGTTGGTTAGCGTAAAGCCGTTCTTTGCGGCATAGGCACGCAGGTCGGCAGCCGATGCAAGGTCGAGGTTCTTCGATACCGACTCTACAGCCATGTAGCCGTTGTAGGTTACGCGGGCTGTGCCGGCATGTCCGTGCTTTGTTGTTACGATTATAACGCCGTTGGCAGCCTTCGAGCCGTAGATGGCTGTGGCTGTGGCATCACGCAGAATGTCTATCGACTCGATGTCGTCGGTAGCTACAAGAGAGAGGTCGACGCCTGGAACACCGTCGACTATATAGTAAGGCTCCATGGCTGCACCGGTGCGCAGGGTAGACGCGCCACGCAGTGTGATGCTTGGAGCTGCATTGGGGTCGCCACTGTTCGACACAGTTAGCCCCGGTACCTTGCCCTGCAACAGCTGTGCCGGCGAGGTGTAGACACCCTGATTGAGGTCTGACGACTGGATGGTGGTTATCGAACTGGTGATGTCCTTGCGGCGCATCTTGCCGTAACCCACTACCACAATCTCGCTAAGCTCGAGCGTGTCGCGGCGTGTCTCCACTGCTTCAGGATTGTTTGAATCGTTAGCTGCAAACGTGTTTGCACTTATGCCCGTCACGAGCATTGCCACGATTAGGTTCTTGTTTAGTTCCATATTTATAAAGTTAGTTATATCAGAAAGCCTCGTTGATATTGAATATAAAGCTACTCTGTCCGGCTTTGCCGAATCCATAGTCGAGGCGTACGTTTACGTTCTTCTTGAATTCCCAGCGGTAGCCCAGTCCGTAGTTGGGCAGAATGTGGCTCATGCGCATCTCCGAGAACTTAGGAAATACGGTTCCGGCTCCTGCCCAAAGCACGATGCCGTTGCGTCGCCACACGTGCTGTCGCAGCTCTATCTGCGTCTCTATCTTATGCTTGTCGCGGTAGCGGCCCTCGTAGTAGCCTCGCATCGAGTAGCTGTCGCCAAGCAACGCCATCATTGCCCACGACGGATTGCCAAAGTTGAGCAGCGTGCGGAAGTCGGCTGCAAGGGTTGCTCCCTTCCACAATGGTACGTATCCGCTTGTGTGCAGGTCGGTTGTGCTGAAGGCATACTTGTTGCCCATAAATCGGGGTCTAAACAGTTGCTGCAGCGACAGATATACACCTCGCTTAGGTGCAGTAAGGTTGTCGCGTGTATCGTATAGCAATGTAAATCCGGCGCCGATGTTACAGGTTGTCGCGCGCTGCCCGTTGAGCAGCTCGGGACGCTCTATCCGGCTGCCGTGTATATAGTCGAAGGCTATGGTTGGACCTATAAAGAGGTCGTTGGCAGTGGCAAACAGCCAGCTCGCCTTCATCTGCGCCTGCCAGTCCTTCATCTCGCTCTTGTTGTCGTTGTTGTTGCCCATGTCGTAGCCCATGCCCCAATAGTAGCACGGAAAGGAGTAGAAGTAGGTGGTATAGTCGATGCGTTGGCGGTCGCCGGGGAAGATATGCGTGCCAGACACGCCAAGCATATAGAAGCCTACTGTCGACACATCGCCGAAGAGCGACACGTTGCTGGGCGGCTGCAGGGTGTCGTTGGGGTCGGAGCGGTACAGTCCGGCAGCCACCAAGCCCAGTCCGAGCTTGGTGTCGGTGCTGTAGTGGGGTCCGCCTATGATGCTGAAGTCGAACCGCTTGTCCTTCTTCTCCTTGTTGGCGTCGTTAAAGTAGTCGAGCAGTCGGGTTATAAAACCACGGTGCTTGATGGTGTCGGTGGGGTTGCCGGGGGTCTCTACGGCACCTACGGGGAGGAGACATAGGAGCGATGCGATAAGTAGTATGGGGCGAAGTATCATATAGTAAATTCTTAATAAACCAATCCAACATTGTCAACCCACAGCGTATTGCCCACTGTTCCGACGTAGGCACCGCCATGACTTGACGAGAACTGCAACTGTATGTGTGTAGGCACGGCATCTGCCGATGCCCAGCCCGTCTCGCGCACAATGACGCTCTTGCCCTTAGAGTTGCGGGCATAGTCGGTAGAGCGCAAGCCCATTGTGGCTGCATCGTAGAATGGTTGGTGTGTGATGTTGCCGTAATGTATCTTGTAGGTGGCGCCATTGACCCATCCGTTGGTAGACGCGCCATACTTTACAACCATGGTGCCTACACGCTGCGCCGTGATGTTGCCGGCGGCATCCTCGTGGCGTCGCTGCAGATAGAGCACGGCTATGCAGTAGTCGGGACCTGCAACTGTGGTGGCTTTTGAAAATCCGTTCTGTCGTATACGGTTCTTATTGCCCGGCACCTGCACACGATAGTCGAAGCGTATAGCCTTTGGACGCTGCGTGAAGGGTATGCCCCAGTTGAGGGCTTTGGGTCCTTCCTTGGTTCCGGTTATAGGTTCCTTCATGTCGCCGAGGAAGATGCTGCCTGCCGCAAGCACCTTGATGTTCATCATACCAAGCACCTTGCAGGTCTCTATATGTGTAGTCATCTTTACACAATGGCCCGAGCCGCGGTTGTCGCGGTATACCGAGTTGTTGGTCTTCACAATGCCCATGACCTTTGCCATGACATTGCTGGTACCCCAAGGCGAACCTCCAAGATTGGTGTAGGGATTGTTGCCTTTGAGCGCGCGGTTAGGGCCTATCTCGTAGAGGGTCTTGGTATTGCCTCCTATTACAGCCGACTCGTGTATCTGACGTGTTACCCAGGTATCGAAATTGCCATATTTAAAAGGAACAAACTTGCCATCGCCATTGGCGATGACGGGAACACTTAAACCGAGCACGGCAGCCAATGCCACCCAGCGCAATTTTCTACTTACATACATCATTTTCTTTATCGTTTATCCTATAAACAACACTTATTTCTTTCTTACTATCAGATAGATAGCCTAAAGTTTGCATTACTAAAAGTGCAAAGATATACAAAAAAGCCCAAAGCGGAAACTATTTATACGTTAAAAGTTTCCACTTTGGGCCAAATAGAATATTTATAAGGATATTATTGAGAGTATATTAAGTATGGATGGGGCTCTACTTGCCGGCAATCTCTACAGCCTTCGCCACGATGCGGTTGCTCTCGTTCATGATGCGATAGTACTCGTTCATATCCCAGATGTCGCGTGCTATCAAAGCCTTGAGCTGCAAGGTAAGCATAGGCAGCGTCTTGTCGCGCTCTGCCTTGGTGCAAGGCTTTATCTTAAGGCGCTCCGCCTCGGCAAAGATGCTGTCTGTCATAGCCTGCGGCACATGGTAGTTGGCAAGGTAGTCGTCGAAGCTTGTGTAGCGTTGCTTAAGCTCGGCACGGTGCTGGTCGACATAACGCAGGGTGGCGTTGATTACGAGCGAGTGTGCCACAATCTGTCGGTGGAGCTTGGTGAACTGCGTGGTGTCCAACGGCACAAACTCGTCGGGCATGATGCCGCCGCCTCCGTATACCGTGCGATGGCGTCGCAGGGTCTGGCACTTGAGCGAGTCGGCAAAGTGGATGGAGTCGGCAGAGTAGAGCTCGCCGCTCTTGAAGCGCTTCTCCAGGTCCATGGCATAGTCCTCGGGGTCGCCCTTGTGGTATGGCTTCTGTATACATCTGCCTGCAGGTGTGTAGTAGTGGGCTATGGTGAGACGTATCATTGAGCCGTCATCAAACTCGATGGGGCGCTGAACCAAGCCCTTGCCGTAGGAGCGTCTGCCTATGACGGTGGCGCGGTCCTGGTCTTGCAGGGCACCGGTAAGAATCTCGGCAGCCGATGCCGAATACTCGTTGATAAGCACGTACACCTTGCCCTTGCGCATGCTGCCCTTGCCGTCGGCACGATATTCGCGTCGGCGCTGTGCCCTACCCTCTGTGTAGACAATGAGGTCGTCCTTATCGAGGAACTCCTCGGTTATCTTGACAGCCGACTGCAGGAATCCGCCGCCGTTGTCTTGCAGGTCGACAATGAGGTCGCGCATGCCGGCACGGCGCAGCGAGTCGGCTGCATGCATAAACTCGCCGTAGGTTGTGGCGCCAAAGGAGCCAATGCGTATGTAGCCGAGACGCGGGCGCACCATATAGTAGGCATCGAGCGTGTATACGGGTATCTTGCCTCGTGTTACGTTGAAGTAGAGCAGGTCGGCTACGCCACGGCGCTTTATGCCGAGCTTTACCTTTGTGCCTCGGCGTCCGCGCAAGCGCTGCATTATGTCGGCACGCGGCATCTTTACGCCTGCTATGGTGGTGTCGTTTACGGTGAGGATGCGGTCGCCGGCAAGTATGCCTACCTTCTCCGACGGTCCTTTGGACACGGGCTGTATGACGAGCAGCGTGTCTTCCACCATGTTAAACTGTACGCCGATGCCGTCGAACGAGCCTTCGAGCGGCTCGTTCAAAGCCTTTGTCTCCTTGGCTGTGGTGTATGTGGAGTGCGGGTCGAGCGACTTCAACATTCCCTGTATGCCCTCCTCCACCAGCTTCTGCTGGTCAACGGTGTCGACGTATAGCTGTGAGATGGCCATCTCGGCTATCTGGAGCTTGCGTAGGGGGTTGGCTTTCTGGGCAAAGAGGGTGCAAGCTGCAAACAGCAAGACGATTATTAGATTGGTTCTTTTCATTTATTGTATTTGTTTATTGCAGGTTTTTGCCAAACCTGCCACACCTACACACTATTCTACAACATTCTCCTCTGGCAAATCCTCCTCCACCACCAGGTTGTCAATGATGAAGTTTTGGCGTTCCATGGTGTTCTTTCCCATATAGTATTCGAGGAGCTTCTGCACCTGGTCGTTCTTGTGAAGCGTTACCTGTTCGAGGCGCATGTCAGGACCGATGAAGTGGGCAAACTCGTCGGGCGATATCTCGCCGAGACCCTTGAATCGGGTTATCTCCGGGTCGGGACCGAGGTCCTTTATAGCCTTCAGGCGCTCGTCATCGCTGTAGCAGTAGCGGGTTATAAAGTCGCTCTTCTTCTCCTTGCCCGTAAGACGGGCGTCGGCAGCGGCGATGACGGCCTTGTTGCGTATCTTGGTGCGGCGATTGCGCACACGGAACAGCGGTGTCTGCAGCACAAAGACGTGTCCCTTCTTGATGAGGTCGGGGAAGAACTGCAGGAAGAAGGTGATGATGAGCAAGCGTATGTGCATGCCGTCGACATCGGCATCGGTAGCCACGATAACCTTGTTGTAGCGCAGCGTGTCGAGACCGTCCTCTATATCGAGCGCAGCCTGAAGCAGGTTGAACTCCTCGTTCTCGTAAACCACCTTCTTGGTAAGGCCGTACGAGTTGAGGGGCTTGCCTCGCAGCGAGAACACCGCCTGGGTGTTGACGTCTCGGCTCTTTGTGATAGAGCCGCTCGCCGAGT
>USCM01000038.1 GCA_900553155.1 uncultured Prevotella sp.
AGTGTTGTCCTCCATAATCTCTTCCGAACGGCTCACCCAAGGGCGCTTGCCGAAGATATGCTCCACATCCTCCGCAAATATCACCTCACGAGTCATCAGCAGGTCGGCAAGCTTGTTGTGTCCCTCGCTGTGCTCCTTCAGTATCTGCTTGGCACGGGCATACTGGTCGTTTATCATCTTGAGCACCTCATCGTCCATTATCTTAGCCGTTGTCTCCGAATAAGGACGCTGGAACTGATACTCCTGATTGTTGTAGTAGCAGATATTGGGCAAACGGTCGCTCATGCCGGCATAGGCTATCATGCCGTAAGCAGACTTGGTGGCACGCTCGAGGTCGTTCATGGCACCTGTTGATATGTGTCCGGTGAACAATTCCTCTGCAGCACGACCGCCAAGCAGGGCGCACATCTCGTCGAACATCTGCTCCTTGGTCGTAATCTGGCGCTCCTCAGGCAGATACCAAGCCGCACCAAGAGCACGTCCGCGTGGCACAATGCTAACCTTTACAAGCGGATTGGCATGCTCGCAGAACCATGACACGGTGGCATGGCCTGCCTCGTGCAGCGCAATGGTGCGCTTCTCCTCGTTGGTCATAACCTTGGTCTTCTTCTCCAAACCGCCGATTATACGGTCAACGGCATTGAGGAAGTCTTGCTTGCCTACCATCTTGTTGTTGTGGCGGGCAGCTATAAGGGCAGCCTCGTTGCACACGTTGGCAATGTCGGCACCCGAGAAGCCCGGAGTTTGACGCGAGAGGAAGTCGATGTCTACAGTTTCGTCGATCTTGACCTTGCGCAGATGCACCTGGAATATCTCCTTGCGCTCTGTGAGGTCGGGCAGGTCGACGCTAATCTGGCGGTCGAAACGTCCTGCACGCAGCAATGCCTTGTCAAGCATATCGGCACGGTTGGTGGCAGCGAGGATGATGACACCGCTGTTGGTACCAAATCCGTCCATCTCTGTAAGCAATGCGTTAAGCGTGTTTTCGCGCTCGTCGTTGCCTCCCATTGCAGGGTTGTTGCTGCGAGCACGGCCCACGGCATCTATCTCGTCGATAAAGATAATGCAAGGAGCCTTCTCCTTAGCCTGTCGGAAGAGGTCGCGCACACGGCTTGCACCAACACCAACAAACATCTCGACAAAGTCGGAACCGCTCATCGAGAAGAACGGCACACCTGCCTCGCCGGCTACCGCCTTGGCAAGGAGGGTCTTACCTGTACCCGGAGGGCCTACGAGCAAGGCACCCTTAGGAATCTTTCCGCCGAGGTCGGTATACTTCTGCGGCTCCTTAAGGAAGTCTACAATCTCCTGCACCTCCTGCTTGGCACCAGCCTGTCCGGCAACATCCTTAAATGTAATGCCGAGGTCGTTGCCCTTCTCATACATCTGTGCCTTCGACTTGCCGACGCTGAACACGCCGCCACCGCCGCCACCGCCGCCCATGCGGCGCATCATAAACACCCAAAGGATGACGAAGAAGATAATCGGACCGAAGGTATAGAATATAGTTGTAAGCCCCGAGCTGGTGTCCTTCTCGTAGCTATAATCCATTATCTTGTTATGCTGCTGGGCAGTGGCAAGATACTGGTCGAGAGCTTCAGCCGAACCATAAGTAACACTGACAAAGGGGTTCTGTCCCACCTGTTGAGCCGACTTGCCAAAGACGTCGCGCAGCTTCTCTGGCTTGACATACATACGCAGCGTGCCCTTGTCCTTGTTTACAACCACGCTACGGGCATAGCCCTTCTGCACGTACATCTTGAACTTGGTGTATGTGGCGTTCTGTGTAGCCGCCGGACCACCAAAGAACGTGTCGCCACCGTCCGAGAAGAAGAGCACAGCCAGCAACACTATGACGATAGTGTATATCCAGTTCATATTGAACTTAGGCATCTTTGGCTGGTTGTCGCCTAACGGTTTTCTGTTGTTGTCCATTGTTTTAATTTACTAATCGATGTTTGGAATCTCTGTAATGACAGCGTCCTGCCACAGATTCTCAAGGTTATAGAAGTCGCGTGCCTCTGGTATGAACACGTGTACCAGTACATCTACGTAGTCCATCGCTACCCAGTAGGCCTGTGGCAAGCCCTGTACGTGTACCGGCTTCTCGCCTGCTTCGATGCGTACGGTTTCGCTTATCGAGTCGGCAATAGCCTCAACCTGCGAGGGCGAATTGCCCTGGCATATAACGAAGTAGTTGGCTATCGAACCATCCAGACCTCGAAGGTCGGCTATGGTTATGTTCTGCCCCTTTTTCTCTTGAATACCCTTTACGATAGCGTCAACCAATTTGTCTTTAGTTTCCATTCAAATTCTTCTGATTTCTGATTCTTACTTAATTATATAATGTGTAAACGCCCCGTCTTCGAGCTTGCTTTAAAGCTGCTACCGACCAGCGCTTAGACTCTACAAAGTTACGGCTAAATATCCGAATAACGACTAAATTAGGTGGAAATCGGTTGTTTATTGCATTTTTTTAATTAAAAACGCATACTCTTACAAAAAAAAATGGCAAAACACTTGGCATTTAAAAAATTATTCGTACCTTTGCAGTCGCAATGAGGGAACAAGTTGCGACGCATTAAAATTGGGATATGGTGTAATGGTAACACTACAGATTCTGGTCCTGTCATTCTTGGTTCGAGTCCGAGTATCCCAACCTAAAGCAACATAATCCGATTGAGGATGGTGTTCAATAATGTGTCAAAACAATCTCATTAGCTAAATTGGGATATGGTGTAATGGTAACACTACAGATTCTGGTCCTGTCATTCTTGGTTCGAGTCCGAGTATCCCAACAAATGAGAGGTGAACATCAATGATGTTTACCTCTTTTTTTTTGAAATATATGACGATACAGTTCAACATAAGCCACGATGCCCCTTACGGCGAGGAAGTACTGCTCAACGTGTTTGTCGACGACGAAGATGGACAGACAAGAGTGGTAGCACTTGATATGCGCACTACCGACGGAAGCCATTGGACGTACAAGTTGAACAACATAAATCGTCAAAACCAGAGTAGTATCGACTACTTCTTTTCCACCAACTTCGCCGGACACGAACGCATGTGCGAGTGGACGGGCATTACACACAGGCTTGATCTCAACATTACACGTGGCGAAAATCTCAACATTCGCAACGTGTGGCACGACGTGCCTGGCAACGCAAGGTTCTACACCTCTGCCTATACCGAGTGCAAGGAGCCACGCCAGGTGTCTGCCCCAGCACGCTGCATGTACACAAAGACGCTGCGCCTCATAACAAGAGCACCCAAACTGCGTGCTGGCGAACGCCTCTTTGTTACAGGAAGAGGCAAGGGTCTTGGCGACTGGAATGTTGAGAACGCCATCGCCATGACCGAGCACAACACAGGCGAATGGCAGGCGGACATCAATGCCATGCACCTTAATGGAGATGTTGAGTTTCGCTTCTTTGCCGTGGACAAAGAGGGGGCAATGACCAACGAGAATGGCGCCAACCGCATAATAAACCTTCCTTATATGCAAACGGGCGACGTGGCTGTATACGAACTGCCCGAAGCCGACATCGACACGCCTTTTGCAGAGCCTAAAATAACTTACGCGTCAATAGCCAACTTGCGTTGCGCCGACAGTTTCGGTGTGGGCGACTTTGGCGACCTTGCCTCCTTTGTACACAACGTAGCCCTCAAAGCGTCGGCTAATGTGGTACGCATCACTCCTGCCTACGACACCCAGTCTACAGGTACGGCAGCCGATGCAAGCCACCACTCTATCATAAGCGTATACGCCCTGCATCCCCTGTTGTGCGATGTAAGGCAGTTGTCAACTATAGAGGATGCCGCCGAGCAGCAGCGTATGGAGACGTTGCGCCGCCAACTCAACGCCCTTCCGTACAACGACTATCTTGCAACCTTGGAAGCCAAGCTGCACTACCTGCGCCTTATCTTTGCCCAAGAGGGCGACCGCACCATGCACTCGGCTGCTTTCAAGCATTGGTTTGCAGCCAACGAGCACTGGCTTGTGCCGTATGCGCAATACAGCTATCTGCGTGAGGCATACGCACAGCCCAACTTCCGCTTATGGCCCAACCATAAAGAATGGACCGAGGCGGAGCGTGGCCAGCTGCAAAACTCGCGCACAAAGGCTTATAAGAAGTTGGCTTTTTATTATTATGTTCAGTACATTCTGCACACCCAACTGTACCGCGTACACACCATGGCACGCGATAAAGGCATCGTGCTTATGGGCGACCTTACCGCCATCATCAACCCCAACGGCTGCGATGTGTGGCAAGAACAGGGCAATGTTGGCTCAGACAAGTGGTGGAAACGCCGCCTCGAAACCTCCCAACAATACTACGACGCCTGCCTCGTGACAGCCGACACTGCCAAACGGCAGCGTGTGGTAGACTCTACCAGGATGTGGCTGGACGCCAACGCATAAGCAATAAAGGCTCTCTTGCCTATCGTTTGCGCCTGAACAGGAAGCGCTCGCACTCCTTCAATATCTTTACCCTTGCCACCTTCATCACAATATAATATAGTACGGCGGCAATGGCAAAGCGCGATAAGAGCAATACCCAGAGGTTGCCAAGCGACAATGTAGCCACATAGCTCACAGCCATTACACCGGCTGCGGCAAGAGCAAAGGGCATAACGTCGCAGAAAAAGCGCCAATAGCCATAACCCGTAAGACGTCTTACGAAGAACAGCCACACCATCAACCACGAGGTATTGATAAGCATATAGGCTATAACCATACTGCGTATGCCCCACTGCCAGATAAGCAGCATTGTTACAATCTGAACCAGTCCGAGCGAGAAGGTACACCAAAAGAATGTACCCGAACGTCCCTTTGATATAATCATATTAGAGAAAAGAGTGGCAAGCGGCATTGTCGCTCCCGACACACAGAGTATCTGTATCAGTTCGGCAGACGCCAACCATTTCTCGCCAATGGCAATAACGATAAACTCCTTAGCCACCAGTCCGAAGCCAAACATCAGCGGAAAGGTGATGAACGACGTAAAGCGCATCATCTTGCGGAACACATCCATCTGCCTGCCCTGCTCTCCATTGAGGCTTACAAGCACCGGCTGTGCCACCTGAGCCACCATACTCTGCACAAGCGAGTAGCACTTGGTGTTCCATTGGTAAGCCTGGTTGTAGTTGCCAGTGTCGCGTGGAGAAAAGTAGTGGCCCAACAGAATGTTGAGCACATTGTTGTTGACACACGTCATGATGGTTGTGGCAAGTATCTTGCACGAGAAGCGGAACATACGGCGCACAGGCGCAAACGTTATGCCATGCACCGTGGGGCGCCACGGCGAGAAGTACCACTGGAAGAAGGTGTTGATGCCTACGTATACCAAGCCCTGTGTGGCAAGCGACCAATAGGCGGCGCCGCAGAAAGCCATAACCACGCCTACCGTACTCGACACTATTACTGCAATGCCGCCTGCCTCGGCCTGTTGCTTAGCCTTAAGATTCTTGAATAGGTAAGCCGACTGTGCAGTACCGAACGACGCTATCACAATACTGAGAAAGGCATAGCGGCACAACGGCACTACTTTTGGCGTGTGATAATAGTCGCCAATGAGTGGTGCCGCAAAGAAGAGAATGGCGTACAGCGACGACGCCATTATGATATTGAACCAGAACACAGAGTTGTAGTCTTCTGCCTTGGGGTCCTTCAGATTTGTAAGGGCAGTGCGGAATCCACTGTCTTGAAGGGCAGTAGCCACCAACGAGAAGATGCTTATCATAGCCATCATGCCATAGTCGGCAGGTACAAGAAGCCTGCCGAGCACAATGCCGAAAGCCAGTCCGATAACCTGTTGTATACCACTGTTCAGTCCGCCCCAAAGCAGTCCTTTGGCTGTTTTTTCCTTCAGAGTCTCCATCTCTATGTTCTTTGTTGCTTGTATCTTATTCGTTTGAGAAGTCGGCCACCATCTTTCGGTACATACTGTATGCACGCGAACGCGATATGTAGCCCGTAATATGTCCAGCCGTGTTTACCACAGGCAGATAGCGTGTGCCCTTGAGGTCGAACTTGCGCATCACCTCCTCCATCGAGTCGTTGATGCCCACCTGTGCCGCTATAGGCTGCATAAGCTGTCTAACGCACATCTTGTTGTACAATTCGGCACGGAACATGACGTGTCTTATCTTCGTGATGTCTATCTCGCCCAATATGCTTCCGGCAGCGTCAAGCACAGGTATAAAGCTGGTGTGGCTCTTCGATATGGCGTTCACCAGCTTGCCGAGGGGCATATCCGGGTTTACAGCCGTATAGTCGTGCTCCACCACGCTGTCCATACTCATAAGCGTAAGCACCGACTTGTCGGTGTGGTGGGTTATGAGCTTGCCCTCGCGGGCCAGTCGCATGGCATAGATGCTGTGCGGCTCGAATATGCTTATGGTAAGCACCGACGACACAGCCACAATCATCAACGGCATAAAGAGGTTGTAGCCGTTGGTTATCTCGGCAATGAGGAAGATGCCAGTAAGCGGCGCGTGCATAACGCCCGCCATCACTCCAGCCATGCCAAGCAGCGTAAAGTTCTTCTCGGGGATATATATACCCATCTCGTACGTGTTCCACAAGCGTGCAAAGAGGAATCCGCTGAAGGCTCCAACAAACAGCGAAGGCGCAAACGTACCACCGCAACCGCCTCCACCATTGGTGGCAGCTGTGGCAAAAGTCTTGGTTACGATGACCATAGCTATGTAGAGTATAAGCAGGTTGCCGTGTCCGTAGAACAGCGAGTTGCGCAGCACCTCGTTCCAGTCGGCCTCGCTCATGCCGTTAAGCAGCACGTTGATAGCCGAGTAGCCCTCGCCGTACAGCACCGGGAAGAGGAATATAAGCGAGCTAAGCATCACGCCGCCCAAAGCCAATTTGGCATAGCGGTGCTGCTTGAGCTTGCCGAACAAACCCTCGCAAGCCGACATGGAACGTATGAAGTAGAGGCTCACCATACCGCAGACGATGCCGAGGATAATGCTCGCCGGCACACGGTCTACCATCCACGCTCCATCGAGGTGGAAGTTGAAGAGCGAGTCGCTGCCCATAAATATATAGGTAAAGCACGTCGCCGTGACAGCCGCCGTAAGTATAGGCAGCAGCGACGCCATACTGAGGTCTACCATAAGCACCTCAAGGGTGAACACCAGTCCGGCTATCGGAGCCTTGAAGATACCGGCGATAGCGGCGGCGGCACCACAGCCAACGAGCAGCATGAGGGTCTTGTTGTCCATACGGAACAGCTGACCGAGGTTTGAGCCGATTGCCGAACCAGTAAGCACAATAGGCGCCTCGGCACCTACCGAACCACCGAAGCCGATGGTGATGGCAGACGCAAGTACCGATGTCCAGCAGTTGTGGCCCTTCAGTCGCGACTGCTTGGAGGATATGGCGTATAGTATACGGGTAATACCGTGCGATATATTGTCCTTCACCACGTACCTCACAAACAACGAAGTGAGGAAGATACCTATAACCGGGAACATCAGATACATCCAGTTGAAGGTGTCGGCATGGAAGCGCGACGTAAGCAGATGCTGTATCTCGTGGATGATGGTGTGCAGTATAAAGGCGGCAACAGAGGCAAAGAAACCAATGAAGAACGCCAAGATTATGGTGGCTTGGCGGTCACTGAGGTGCTCGGTGCGCCATTGGTACAGGCGCAGCATAAGCCCTCGCATATTGGATGTGTTGGAAGTAGTCTGTTCCATTATGTGTCTACTTGCCCACTTTCTTATTTTCTTATGATAGTTACCTGTCCATCGCGGCCAATCTTCACAATGCTGCTTGGCTTGTGTGGCTTGTGCTCCTGGCGTCGTGTCCAGCACACATAGTCGGCAGCCTCCAGTATCTCGGGAACTATGTCGCAGTAGTTTTGTGCAGCCGGCTCGCCGCTAATGTTCACGCTTGTGCTTACGATAGGCTTCTGGAAGCGGTAGCACAGCTCCTTTGAGAACTCCTCGTTGGTAATGCGCATACCTATGCTTCCGTCCTCGGCAATGAGGTTGGGTGCAAGGTTCACGGCACCGTCAAGAATCACGGTGGTAGGCTTGTCGGCTATCTCCATCAGGTCCCAAGCCACCGACGGCACGTCGCGCACGTAGCGCTGCACACGGTCCACCGAGTCGGCAAGGCAGATAAGCGCCTTCGAGTCGTCACGTTGTTTTATCTTGTATACCTTTGCAACGGCTTCAGCGTTAGTGGCGTCGCAGCCAATTCCCCAAACAGTGTCGGTAGGATAAAGTATAATCCCACCTTTTCGCATTGCATCGATAGCGTTTTTAATGTCTTCCTTCTGTGTCATCTTTTTATAGTGTGTTATTTAATAAACGCAAAGTTACGGATTTTTATGCACAAATCGCCAAATGTATCGTCTAAAATTCCTACCTTTGCATTAATAGCTACAGAAACTTTAACATTGATAACAATAAATCGAGATATGGAAAAGAAAGACTTACGTATAGTGTTTATGGGTACCCCCGAGTTTGCCGTTGGCTCTTTGCAGCGCCTTGTAGAGGGCGGCTACAATGTTGTTGCGGTTGTTACACAGCCCGACAAGCCCGTCGGCAGACATGGTTCGGTGCTTCGCGCATCGGCTGTCAAGGAGTATGCCCTTGCCCACGGACTGCCCGTCTTGCAGCCTGTAAAGATGAAGGACCCCGAGTTTATCGAGCAGTTGCGCTCGTATAATGCCGACATTCAGGCTGTTGTAGCGTTCAGAATGTTGCCCGAGGCAGTGTGGGGCATGCCCCGATTCGGTACCTTCAACGTTCATGCCGCCCTGCTTCCGCAGTATCGTGGAGCCGCCCCAATCAACTGGGCAGTTATCAACGGCGAGACAAAGACGGGTGTCACCACCTTCTTCCTCGACCACGACATCGACACAGGCCGTATCATCACGCAGCGCGAGTTTGCCATCCCCGACGATGCCGACGTTGAATATGTGTACGACGGACTGATGCAGCTTGGTGCCGAGATATGCCAGGACACCATAGACATGGTGCTTGCTACCGACGGCAATGTGCCTTCGCAGCCCCAGAATGAGGATGTGGAGTTGCTGCCTGCTCCCAAGATATTCAAGGAGACGTGCGAGATTAAGTGGAACAACACAGCCAAGAAGGTGTACGATTTTGTGCGCGGTCTCAGTCCATACCCCGGCACCTGGACCACGCTTGCCCCTAAGTCGGATGCCGCAAAGGTTGCCCCGTCGGTGCTCAAGGTCTTCAAGACGCTCAAGACAGGACGTGCCTGCGATGCCGCTCCCGGCACACTGAAGGTAGACCATGCCCACCTGTTTGTGGCTACCGCCGACCAATGGCTTGAGATCATTGAGCTGCAAGCCGCCGGCAAGAAGCGCATGGCAGCCCGCGACTTCCTCAATGGCTTCAAGGGTGTTGAGGAGTTTGAGGTTAAGTAGCATCCTCTTATGGCACGGCGAGCTCTTGCTCGCCGTGCAAGTAACGGTCAAGAAAAACGATTTAATTTATTATGACAACAAAGGAAATTGACGAAAAGTCGTTAGACAACGCACAACGCCTATTTGAATCGGGCGATATAGCCCAGATACCTGTTGGTACAACAGCAGGACTTCAGCAAATACACCGCTATCTGTTCGACGGCCTATACCCGTTTGCAGGTGTTGTTCGCGACAAGAATATAGCCAAGGGTGGTTTCCGTTTTGCCAATTCGCTGTATCTTGAAGCTGCCCTTGCTGCTGTGGAGCAAATGCCGGAAGACACCTTTGAGCATATTATAGAGAAGTATGTCGAGATGAACGTGTGCCATCCATTTATGGAAGGCAATGGTCGCTCCACCCGTATATGGCTCGACATGATGCTGAAACGCTCACTTGGCAAAGTAGTGAATTGGCAGTATGTGGACAAAGACAAGTATCTCTCGGCAATGGAACGCTCGCCAATCAACGATCTCGAACTGCGCTATCTCCTCTCACAAAACCTCACTTCTGATACCGACAACCGTGAGGTAATATTCAAGGGAATTGAGCAGAGCTATTATTATGAGGGGTACGAGAGGTAAAGCTGTACATCATTTGTCGTTAATAATTTTGAGCTCGTATAATTTACTTTAGTTAAATTAAAAATGTATACAGATTAAACAGTAAATAATGATACAAAACGTAACCAAAGATAATATTTATGGTATTTTTGCTTCGGCAGGAAATGCCTACTATTCTATTCCTAAATACCAGCGTGAATATACATGGAGTTATAAGGAATGGGATGCTTTCTATGATGATATCAGCGAGAATAATCATGGATACTTCATTGGTTCAATTATTTATATACCTTCAGAAAACGAAAGAGAAGTGATTGATGGACAGCAAAGATTGACCACGATAAGTTTATTTTTGGCTGCTATTTACACACGTTTGAAAGAGTATAAGGATTATATGGATGAAGATGAAGAGGATATTCTCTCTTCTTTACGCAAATCGCTTAAGCGAAGTATTTCTCCTAATGAAATGGTGTTAGTACCTCAAATTCAAAACCATAATCAAGATGACTACAACTTCATTATGTTTGATTTAGGCTTGAAAAAATCCTTATCTATTAAACATTCATATTTTGGCGTTCGCAAAGTGTCACGTTGCTACCAACACTTTCTTGGATTGTTAGACAATGAAATACAGTCTATGAACACTGAAGAGGAAAGACTTAAATTCATCTTAGAAAAATATGACAAGTTAGGGCAAGCCATGCTTGTCAAGATGGAGGTGTCAACCCATTCAGATGCTTACGTGTTGTTTGAGTCGCTTAACAATAGGGGAACTCCACTTACTGCCATTGACTTGATGAAGAATCTCATCATGGCAAGAGCAGAATACAACAATCTAACAACGGATGACTGCTTCAATCGTTGGCAGCAGCTTTTGGCCTATCTTTCAGATGATTATGGAGTCCAAGAGCGTTTCTTTCGCCAGTATTACAATGCGTTCAAACGTAATTTGAACGATCCATTTCGTAGTGACAACGACAGAAAGAAAGATCCTCTTGGAGTCGTTGCAACGAAATCGAACTTGCTTAATATCTTTGAGAAATTGATAAATAAAGACCTCAACTCATTCCTTACAGATATTCTCAAATGTGGACAGTATTATTCTTTGTTGATACTGCAAGAACAAGATGAAAACCCATACAGAAAGAATTTGGAAGACCTTGAACACATCCAGGGTGCGCCTTCTTATCTCCTTCTGATGTATGTACTGAAGTATAGATCGATACTTGAATTAACAGACGCAGATATCAACTCATTGATAGAATTATTGAACAAATATTTTGTCAGACGTAATGTTACAGATTATCCAAGTACTCGTGACCTTACACGTATCTTTATGGACATTATTGCCCACATTGAGGATGAGATGCCAAAAGGAAAAGAGGTGATCAATGTTATAGTGAAACTACTGGGTACAGCCAACAACTGTGCTACAGACGAAATGTTCAAGAAAAGTTTGCAAGGAGACATCTACAAGGAAAATGTGGGTGCAGCCCGATATATGCTTTGTAAACTTGCTGAGTCTGCGATGACACAAGAAAAATGGACAGACCTTTGGGCTCGTACTCCGAAGAATGTGTACGTATGGACGATTGAGCATATATTCCCTGAGGGTGAAAACATTCCACAAAGCTGGGTTGATATGATTGCAGATGGCGATATGGAACTTGCAAAGAAGTATCTAAACGAATATACACACAAGATCGGTAATCTAACAATCACTGGTTATAACAGCACATTGGGCAACAAGTC
>USCM01000039.1 GCA_900553155.1 uncultured Prevotella sp.
CTCTTGTTGCCGACAAGTGGAACACGTTCTGTGTGCCGTTTGATATCGACCTGACAGACGGAAAGTTGAATGGGGTAGAGGTTCGCGTAATGGAGTTTATGGATGTTGAGAGCAACATAATGTGTTTTGGAGCTACCACCAACATAAAGGCAGGAGAAGCTTATCTTATAAAGCCCCTTAACGAGAGCATCACCAATCCACTATTGCCCAACGTTACCATATCAAATAAGGAACCAATGACATCGGGCGATGGCAACTATTCTTTCGTTGGTGTATATAGTCCAAAGTCGTTTGACGAACAGGCTTCCAAAGTCTCCCTCTTTATCAATGGCAGTGCCAAGTTGAGTCGTCCTAAGGTCAACAGCACAATGAAGGGAATGAGAGCCTACTTTGCTTGTGCGTCCGAACAGGCAGCAAGTGCACAGCTACAGCTTGGTGGCGAGCTTACAGGTGTAGCAAGCATAGTGTCAGATGTGGACGAGGACGGAAACATATACAATCTTAATGGCGTCTGCATTGGCAAGGATATAAAAGGCTTGTCCAAGGGATTGTATATCAAGAACGGCAAGAAGTTCGTAGTAAAGTAAGCTTAGCGAAATTTCTAAATATGTATCTTCTATAAACAAGGGGTGTATAAAAAAGGGAGGAAACCGCATTGGCTTCCTCCCTTTTGGTATCATAGTGGGCTAATTGTTGTTAGCCGTCCACTTCTTACTCAAGACCCTTTCCGTGGCAGTTCTTAAACTTCTTGCCGCTTCCGCATGGGCAAGGATCGTTGCGTCCAGGCATCTTGTCCTTTACAAGCGGAGTGTGGTTCTCCTCTATCTCGCGAGTGTCCTGGTTTGCTGCAGCCTGCTGAGCCTCGTCGTCGAGGTCAACTTTCTGCTCAGTGTAGTTCTGACGCTGTGTTGGCTGCTCTGGAGCTGCCTCATGAACCTCCTCCTGGCGCTGCATTTCTGGAATCTGACCACGTGTCAAGATGCTTGTAATGCGGTTGTTCATATCGTTCACCATAGAGTCGAACAGCTTGGCACTCTCAAGCTTAAAGATAAGCAATGGGTCCTTCTGCTCGTATGATGCGTTCTGTACGCTGTGGCGAAGTTCGTCGAGCTGACGCAGATTCTCCTTCCAGCAGTCGTCAATGATATGAAGCATGATGACGCGCTCAAACTGCTTAACAACGTCCTTTCCTTCTGTGCGGTAAGCCTCCTTAAGGTTGCAAGGAATGTTGTATACACGCTTGCCGTCTGTGATAGGCACCATAATGCGCTCGTAGATAGCACCCTGGTTTTCCTCCACCTCTTTTATTATAGGCCATGCAACGCTCTCGATGCGGTCGGTTTTGCGCTTGAATGTAGCCATAGCGCTCTGGAAAGCGCGCTCCTCGAGGTCCTCAGGCTTGATGTTGTTGAAGTCTTCCTCTGTAAATGGACATTCCATAGCCAGAACCTTCAAGAACTGCTCGCGGCAGCCTTCGTAGTCGTTAGTCTCGATGATGTTTACAACGCGGTCCCAGATAACGTTGGTGATATCCATACCGATGCGCTCGCCCATAAGAGCGTGGCGGCGCTTCTCGTAGATAACGGTGCGCTGCTTGTTCATCACGTCGTCGTATTCGAGGAGGTGCTTACGTATACCGAAGTTGTTCTCCTCAACCTTCTTCTGTGCGCGTTCGATGCTCTTCGAGATCATTGGGTTCTCGATACGGTCGCCCTCCTGGAATCCGAGGCGGTCCATAAGGCTTGCGATGCGCTCCGAAGCGAACAGACGCATAAGCTTATCCTCAAGCGAGACATAGAATACAGAGCTACCCGGGTCGCCCTGACGTCCGGCACGTCCACGCAACTGGCGGTCTACGCGGCGGCTCTCATGACGCTCTGTACCGATGATGGCAAGACCGCCTGCAGCCTTAACCTCAGGTGTAAGCTTGATATCGGTACCACGACCAGCCATATTGGTGGCTATAGTAACCGCACCGAGCAAGCGTTCCTCCTTGTGCTTGTTGCCGTCCTCGTCAACGATTTCGACCATACCCATTGTGCTGCGGCCAGCCTCGGCTACGATGTCTGCCTCCTTCTTGTGCAGCTTAGCGTTAAGCACCTGATGAGGAATCTTGCGCATATTGAGCATCTTAGAGATAAGCTCAGAGATTTCTACAGATGTTGTACCCACCAAAACAGGGCGTCCGCTGTTGCGCATTTCAACTATCTCGTCGATAACGGCAGCATACTTCTCGCGTGCAGTCTTGTACACACGGTCGTCGAGGTCCTTACGAAGGATAGGACGGTTGGTAGGAATCTCCACAACATCGAGCTTGTAGATATCCCAGAACTCGCCTGCCTCTGTAGAAGCTGTACCGGTCATACCCGAAAGCTTGTGGTACATACGGAAGTAGTTCTGCAGCGTGATGGTAGCGAAAGTCTGTGTTGCAGCCTCTACCTTTACGTGCTCCTTGGCTTCAACAGCCTGGTGCAAGCCGTCGCTCCAACGGCGTCCTTCCATGATACGTCCGGTCTGCTCGTCCACAATCTTCACCTCGCCGTCCATAACGACATACTCGTCGTCCTTGTTGAACATGGTGTAAGCCTTAAGCAACTGCTGCAGAGTGTGTACACGCTCCGACTGCACTGCGTAGTGGTTTAGCAAGTCGTCCTTCTTGTCGAGACGCTGCTGCTCGTCAATATCCTTTTCGTTTTCAAGAGCCGATAGCTCTGAAGTGATGTCTGGCAATACGAAGAGTTCCTTGTCATTAACCTGGTTTGCAAGCCATTCGGTACCCTTGTCGGTAAGGTCGCAGCTGTTAAGCTTCTCGTCAACAACGAAGTACAGCGGTTCGACAGCCTCCGGCATACGGCGGTTGTTGTTCTCCATATAGTACTCCTCTGTCTTGAGCATACCAGCCTTGATGCCTTCCTCAGAGAGGTATTTGATAAGCGGCTTGTTCTTAGGCAGTGCCTTGTGCGAGCGGTACAGAGCGAGGAAGCCTTCATCAAGCTTCTTCTGGTCGTTGGCCTTCTGACCCTCAGAGATAAGCTGCTTAGCCTCTGCAAGATATTGTGTGGCAAGCTTGCGCTGCACGTCAACAAGACGTTCTACCAGCGGCTGATACTCCTCAAACATCTGGTCGTCGCCCTTGGCAACCGGACCTGATATGATAAGCGGTGTACGTGCGTCGTCGATAAGTACCGAGTCAACCTCATCGACGATGGCATAGTTGTGCTTGCGCTGTACAAGGTCGGCTGGCGAGAGTGCCATATTGTCGCGCAGATAGTCGAAACCAAACTCGTTGTTGGTACCGAAGGTGATGTCTGCCATATAAGCCTTGCGGCGCTCAGGCGAGTTGGGGCGGTGCTTGTCGATGCAGTCAACCGACAAACCGTTGAACATATAGAGCGGGCCCATCCACTCAGAGTCGCGCTTGGCAAGGTAGTCGTTCACAGTTACCACGTGTACGCCATTGCCAGTGAGGGCATTAAGGAATACAGGCAGGGTAGAAACGAGTGTCTTACCCTCACCGGTAGCCATCTCGGCAATCTTGCCCTGGTGCAGAACGATACCGCCAAACAACTGTACGTCGTAGTGAATCATCTCCCACTTAAGGTCGTTGCCGCCTGCTGTCCAGTGGTTGTGGTATATAGCCTTGTCGCCGTCGATAGTGATAAAGTCGTTCTTAGGGTTGGCAGCAAGCTCGCGGTCAAACTCGGTTGCGGTAACAACTGTCTCCTCGTTCTCGGCAAAGCGGCGAGCTGTGTCCTTAACGATAGAGAAGGCAACAGGCATAACCTCGTCGAGAGCCTTCTCGTAGATGTCGAGCACCTCTTTCTCGAGTTTGTCGATAGCGTTGAAGATGCTTTCGCGCTCGTCGATAGGAGTCTCCTCAATCTTAGCCTTCAGCTCGGCAATCTTCTCCTTCTGCTGCTTGGCAGAGTCTTGTACATACTGTTGCAGCTGCTTTGTGCGTGCACGCAATTCGTCGTTGCTCAGCTTCTGAATCTCAGGATAAGCCTCCTTAACCTTGTTTACGAGGGGTTGAATGAGCTTCATGTCCTTTGATGACTTGTTGCCAAACAATGACTGTAGAAATTTGTTGAAATTCATTGTATATTTGTTTTTATTATATGCTTGTTGTTAATATTGGGTGTAAAATTACTAAAAAAAATCCAAACAGCACCATGTTGGCGCCTGTAAACGGCATAATATATGTGTTTGCCGTTGCTACAGGTGGCCTAAACGCTATTGTAGGGGTGCTGAAGAACAAGCATTTGGTGCACGTATACGTATGGCTTTAGCAATAGTAGGTGCAATGCGGTCTACTGTTGCCGGGGTTGTTATACGTTCGGCTTTTACTCCCGCTCCATACAGGATGATAGGGAATGGGATGAAAGCCGCACGTGAAAAGTAATTTTCGTGACTGTCTTCGTTTATTATTTGCCAACCTGGAGCGGTCTCTATGATAAGGTCGCCGCTAACGGCTGGGTTGTACGGGCTTGTTGTTACGTTGCGCACACCGGCAGTCATGCCGAGCAGTTCCTTTGAGCGTGTTATTACATCCGTAAAGCTTATGTGTCGCTGCTCAATTAGTTTGCGGTCAAGATATATTTGGTTGTGGAAACAGGTCTCCACATATTTAGCCTGTCCGTATATCGCCCCGAGGTACATATTAAGCAGATTGGCGGTGCGGTTGATGTAGAATGTGCCTGATGGTATGCGGAAACGCTGATAGTCTACCTGCTGCTCGTCGGTGTATCCTGTGCTTGTAAGCACAAACATCACCTTGTCGCTGCCCACGTTCTCCTCAATGCGCTTGATGAGCGAGGCAAGTGTGCGGTCGAGCTTAACGTATATAATCTCCATTTCCGACTGCCATACGGTGGCGTCGGTACCCTTAGCCGACAATGTAACCGACAGCATATCCGTGATGTTGTCGCGTCCCATGCCCATCTGCTTGACGCACGCTACCGACATGTCGGCAACGGCATCGTTGTCGCCTGTAGTGCCTCTTGCGCTGGCATTGTTGTATGTTCTTACAAGAGCCTGTGCTCCCTTAGAGTAGTAGCTGGATGTGGTCCATAGGTTGCTCTTGTCGTTCACCCAAAAGGCTCCGTCGGCGGCATGGCCTGCCGACAGCACGGCAGCATCCTTCTCTTGTGCCACCGAGTAGACGATGGCGGCTCCCTTGGTGGATATCTTAAGCTCGTCGCCCACAGTTGTGGTTGCAATCTTCTGCGGCGACACGCCATGTGTGTTGTCGTCGGTGCAGAAAACGGGGCGCAGCGTGTTGCGGTCTACCCATTGAGTGGCTACAATATTGTTGTAGTGTGGGGTAGTGCCGGTAGCTATCGAGGCAATGGCAGACGCCCTGTCTACAGGAGAGAAGGGGTAGCTTGCAGCCTCGTATACGCATCCTTTTTGCAGAAGACGCTTGAAACCTTCCTCGCCGTACAGAGGTGCAAAGTGCTCGATGTAGTCGGTGCGCAGCTGGTCTACAGCGATGTTCACGACAAGTCGTGGGGCAGGCTGTAGGCTTTGCGCCGACATCTCGGTCATATTGCCGAGCAGTGTCAGCAGGATAATGGTCGATAAGTATCTATTCATTTTATATTATTGTATCTCGTAAAGTCGTAAATTTAAGTATTCTACTTGTGATATCTTAATAGCAAAGATAATGCCACAAATATCAATCCCTCTGCATAGTCAAGGAAAAATCCAGCTATAAGGAATATCAATATACATGCAGCCCATGTCTTTATCCACCAGTTGCGTTTGCCTTTTCGTATTGCCTTGGTTGTAGGAATCGCCATAAATAGCGACAGAGGATTGAGCAAGAGTATCTGCAAGTTGAGGCTCACGGTAGGGTGCTGCGAGAAGACCATAGCCAATAGTATCAGTCCGCACAAGCCAGTGGATAGCATCAAGGCAAGGTCGAGCCACCAATAGTTGGCTTTGCGCAAGGTTTCTATTACTGTAAGCGCCACCACCGCCAATGCTATTGCCAGCATACATACAAATGGCGACAGCGGAAACGAGTCGCTGCCGACGTCGCTTGTGCGTGGCAGAACCCATGTGTCGGATGTCACCAAGGGTCGGCTTGCTTTGTTGCCGTCTTGTATCTTGGCCTTGGCAAAGTCGTCGGCAAGATGCTCGGGCAGAAACTGCTGCTCTGCACGCGATGTGTGCAGGTCGGCCTTAACACCCAACAGGAGGTCGTTGCCGAATCGTGCCCAGCGGTGTGTCTCGTTATATTGGTGTATCAGCTGTCTGAACGAGCGGCTGCTGTCAATCTTGTTGTGGTACGTCACCTTGCCGTTGATGTGGCTAAGGATGATGTCGCGCGCCTTCGTTGTGCAGTTGTTGTAGAAGTAGTTGTACCTGTACACACGGTTCTGCGGCTCGTAGTTGGTGTATATGGCATCGGCAATGGCTCGCTTCTCCTTGTTGGTAAGGTTCAGCACCTGCTGTCGTATGCCACAACCCGAAGCCGCATAGCTCGCCACAAAGTCGCTAAAGTATTCAATGCCCATCTCGTAGTCGGTCATTCCGAACACGAAGCGCAGCACAAAGAAGGGTTTGTCGAAGGAGAAGACGCCGTAGTTGATGGCAAGGTCGGTGTCGCGCGCCTTGTCGTTAAAGCGTATAGCCGTATGGCCATAAAGACTGTACACGTATGGTCTTGGGCCACACGTGAGCAGGCTAATCTCCACCGAATCCATGTCTTTGTCGGCCGATTGGGGCTGGCAAAGAGCCGGCAAATTATTTGTTAATAACAAAAAAAATACCAGCAGAGTATGTATTAATTGTCTTTTAAATCGTTTCACGATGCAAAAATAACTTTAATTTCTCAGTTTGCGTGCCTTTATTTCGTTTTTTTTCAATAATTTTGCAACCTGTTGTTCCGATAAGAGTAAATATGGAGCATAATGCCACCTATTTATATATAATGTATAACATAGGCCGGCATAGAAAGACATACATCAAAAAAACAAGATTTAGAGAAAATGAAGAAGATACTCATTACCGCTTCCATGATTGCCGCATCGCTATCTGTTATGGCTCAAAGTGGAACAAACTCTCCTTACAGTCAGTATGGCTTGGGCACTCTTGACGAACAGGCAGGAGGTTTTAATCGTGGAATGAATGGTTTGGGATTGGGTTTCCATGAGCACAACCAGATTAATAGTCTTAACCCAGCGTCGTATGCCTCTATCGACTCGCTGTCGTTTATATTCGACGCGGGAATCTCCGGACAGATAACCAACTATAAAGAGGGCGGCGTAAAGGTTAATGCCAAGAACGGCAACTTCGACTATGTTGTAGCCGGATTCAGGCTTGCCAAGCGTCTTGGTGTGAGCTTCGGTATCCTGCCTTACAGCAATGTGGGCTACGAATACTCCAACACTAAGAAGATAGGCAGCTCTGTTGGCTCAAGCTCTTCTACTTCCTACTCTAACACCTATTCGGGTACAGGCGGCTTGCACCAGGTATACTTGGGTTTTGGCTGGATGCCGGTGAAAGGCTTGGCGGTGGGTGTCAACGGCTCTTACTTGTGGGGCGACTACACCCGCTCTATCGTCAACTCGTACACCGACGCCTACGTCAACACGCTTTCGAGACACTATACAGCAAATGTAAGCAGCTACAAGCTCGACTTTGGTGTGCAGTACACCCACAAGCTTAGCAAGAAGGACGAGCTTACACTCGGCCTGACATACAGCCTTGGACACAAGCTCGGTTCGGCACCACAATGCCAGGAGATATCCCGAAACTCGCAGACAGGCGTAGCCGACACCACCCTGCACAAGGGCACAGCCAACCTTGCCATACCTACAGTATATGGTGTGGGTCTTATGTGGAACCGCTCGGGAATGCTTAAGGTAGGTATCGACTACACCTTGCAGAAGTGGGCGTCTGTAGACAATCCGCAGTATCAGGGCATGTCAGACCACGGCTTTGCCTACAAGGACCGCCACAAGATAACATTGGGTGGCGAGATTTGTCCGCAGGAGAACAGCCGCAAGTTCCTCAGTCGGGTGCATTACCGCCTCGGCGCGTCGTATGCCACCGACTATATCAAGATAAACGGACAGAACGGACCTAAGGAGTACAGCGTTAGCGCAGGCTTCGGCATACCTATCGTCAACGGCTACAACAACCGCTCGCTTCTCAACATCTCCGCCCAGTGGGTGCGTCAGGATTGCAAGACCTTCGTTACCGAAAATTCGTTCCGCATCAATATCGGCTTGACCTTCAACGAGCGTTGGTTTGCCAAGTGGAAGATGGAGTAAAAACTAAAGTATATAATGGCTTTGAAATACAGCAAGTACATATTGTTATGGATTGTAGGCATTGTGCTTATGGCCTCGTGTGAGGAGCAGAAGGAGCACACTGCCCCGGCTGTGCGCGACCGCGACTCGGCGTCCATGATGATTAGCTACGGAGTGAACACATTGATATCCGACTCGGGTGTGATAAAGTATCGCATCGTGACGGAGCGATGGGAGGTGAACACCGTGCGCAACCCGTCGCGCTGGATATTCGAGAAAGGCCTGTTCTTCGAACAGTTTGACGAGAAATTTCACGTGCAGTCGTACATACAATGTGATACCGCTTATTACTACGACCAGAAGCGGTTGTGGGAGCTTAAAAGCCGTGTAAGAATACTTACAAAGGACGGATTGCGCTTCACCAGCCAGCAGCTGTTCTGGGACGAGGCCAACCACGAGCTCTACTCGTATGTGCCTTCAAAGCTCGTGACACCCGACCGCACGCTCGAGGGAACCTACTTCCGCAGCGACGAGCGCATGACCCACTACACGGTGTCCAACAGTAGCGGCTCGTTTGAGAAGAGCGACATTGCCGGAAGCGGCGATACCATATCAAGCGCGCCCGATACCGTCAAGGCGGCGGTGCGTCCGCAGGTTCGGCCAACGAGAAAAATTCAACGATGAAAGAAATAAGACAATAGCACAGGGCGGAACGTTTAAATTCTGCCGTGTGCTTTGTTTGGTTATTAATCAATCAAATATAAAGTGGAAACAGAGATACCTCTATTAATCTGCATTGCCGTAACGATGGCGCTGTCGGCGTTCTTCTCGGGCATGGAAATAGCTTTCGTGTCGAGCAACCGTATGCTTGCCGAGATGGACCGCGAGGACAATGGGCTTTCGGGCAAAATTATATCAGTGTTCTACAGCCATCCCAATGGCTTTGTAAGCACAATGCTTGTGGGCAACAATATCGTGCTTGTTGTATACGGCATATTGTTTGCCCAGCTGTTCGACAACACATTGTTCAGCTCCTTGGACGAGGGAGCCAGGGTTACAGCCGACACCTTGTTGTCTACGCTTGTGATACTGTTCACGGGCGAGTTCTTGCCCAAGATATTGTTCAAGAACAATGCCAACCGACTGCTGTCGGTATTTGCCGTCCCGGCGTATATCTTCTATATATTGTTGTGGCCCATAAGCCGTTTCTCCACATTTGTGTCGAAGTGCATGCTGAGCATTGTGGGCATAAAGATGAGCAACGAGAACGACGACGAGGGATTCTCGAAGGTAGACCTCGACTATCTTGTGCAGTCGAGCATAGACAACGCGCAGAGCGAGGACGACATCAACGACGAGGTAAAGATATTCCAGAATGCGCTCGACTTCTCCGACTGCAAGGTGCGCGACTGTATGGTGCCGCGCACAGAGATAAATGCTGTCGACTATAACGACTGCAGCATAGAAGAGCTTATGCAGATGTTTGTGGAGAGCGGCAACTCCAAGATTATAGTGTACGAGGACGATATCGACCACATCATAGGCTATATACACAGCTCCGAGATGTTCCGCAATAGGGACAAGTGGCGCGAGCACGTGTGCAAGATGCCGTTCGTACCGGAGACCATGGCGGCACAGAAGCTTATGCACATCTTCCTTCAGCAGAAGAAGAGCCTCGGCGTGGTGGTCGACGAGTTTGGCGGCACAAGCGGCATCGTGTCGTTGGAGGACATCGTCGAGGAAATCTTCGGCGACATACAAGACGAGCACGATAACGACAAGTACATAGCCAAGCAGGTGGGCGACCACGAGTATCTGCTGTCGGCACGACTTGAGATAGACAAGGTGAACGACCTCTTTGCCGTTGGTCTGCCCGAAAGCGACGAGTATATGACGGTAGGCGGATACATTCTGCACGAGTATCAGAACTTCCCCAAGCTCAACGAGGTTATCACCATAGGTCATTTCGAGTTCCGTATAATCAAGAGCACAATGACAAAAATAGAGTTGGTAAGGCTAAAAGTTAATCAGTAACGGCAGATTTTCGATTAAACTTGCCATAGTTTACTAATAAATTAGTATTTTTGTACGCATTTTGTGTAATGTGGCACAATCTATAGCTTTGATAAATAGAAATAACAAATAAAAACAATTAAAAAATAATGGCAGCATTAGGAAAAATCAGAAGCAAAGGCGTCCTGCTGATATGTATTATCAGTTTGGGTCTTTTTGCGTTCATCGCCGAAGAGGCGTTCCGTTCATGCGAGTCGTCAAGCAATGATGCACGACAGCAGGTCGGAGAAGTATTGGGTGAGAAAATCAACGTTACAGAGTTCCAGAAACTCGTTGATGAGTACACAGAGGTTATTAAGATGCAGCAGGGTCAGGAGAACCTCAACGAAGACCAGCTCAACCAGGTTAAGGATATGGTTTGGAACACATACGTTCAGACCAAGCTCATCGCTCACGAGACCGAGAAGCTCGGCCTTACCGTAACCGACGCTGAGTTGCAGAATGTACTGGCCGAGGGAACCAACCCTATGCTTATGCAGACTCCGTTCTACAACCAGCAGACAGGTCGTTTCGACGTAAACGCTCTTAAGAAGTTCCTCGCCGAGTATAAGGCTCAGGGTCAGACCAATCCGCAGCTTGCAAAGCAGTACGACACTGTCTACAAGTATTGGACATTCATCGAGAAGACTCTCCGTCAGCAGCTTCTTGCACAGAAGTACCAGGGCTTGTTCGCTCACTGCTTCTTGAGCAACAAGGTTGAGGCAGAGATGGCTTTCAAGGCTCAGAACGAGGAGAACCAGATACAGCTTGCAGCCCTTTCTTACTCAAGCATCGACGACAACAAGGTTAAGATTACCGACGCCGACCTTAAGGCTAAGTATGATGAGGTTAAGGGTCGCTTCAAGCAGTATGTAGAGAGCCGCGACATCAAGTACGTAGACGTGCAGGTTAAGGCTTCGGCTACCGACCGCGCCGAGCTTCAGAAGAGCTTTGCCGGTTACAGCCAGGAACTCGCTTCGGCTGCCGATCCAGCCGACGTGGTGCGCAAGAGCACATCTCTTATCAGCTATCTTGGCGTGCCAGTGTCAAAGGACGCTTATCCTTACGACATCGCACAGCGTCTCGACTCAATGGCTGTAGGTGCTACAAGCAAGGTGTTCGAGAACAACTCGGACAACACACTCAACGTTATCAAGCTCGTGTCTAAGCAGATGCTCCCCGACTCGGTACAGTATCGTCAGATTCAGGTTGTTGGTGCTTCGGTAGAGGAGAGCGCCAAGCGTGCCGACTCTATCTACACAGCCCTCAAGGCTGGTGCCGACTTTGAGGTTCTTGCCAAGAAGTATGGCCAGACAGGCGAGAAGACATGGCTCACCACACGTCAGTATCAGAGCGCTCCTTCGCTTGACAACAACACTAAGAACTACATCATGTCGCTCAACACAATGGCTGTAAACGAGCTTAAGAACATATCTCTCTCGCAGGGCAACCTCATCGTGCA
>USCM01000040.1 GCA_900553155.1 uncultured Prevotella sp.
GCCAAGTTGCTCAACAAAATCGCGCAGACTCTTCGTTGCATAAATGTCGACATATAGGCATACTACATCCTTGTTGTCGGCCGCCAAATGATAAAACGTGTTCTTGATCAAGCCCGTCTTGCCTATTCTTCGAGGCGATATAAGGGTGACATTTCTGCCATTTCGAAGATGCGACATAAGCAT
Source organism: uncultured Prevotella sp. (assembly GCA_900553155.1). Taxonomy (GTDB): domain Bacteria; phylum Bacteroidota; class Bacteroidia; order Bacteroidales; family Bacteroidaceae; genus Prevotella. The sequence goes on from USCM01000040.1 coordinate 184, forward strand.
GGCGGTCTCCTCTTGACGGTCGCAAAAATAGTCGGGACTTTCGTAACCCTGCGATATAAACGGATTGGATAATGGTCTGAGTGTATGTATCATATATCAATTACATCTTTGTTGTTACACAAAAGTTGTAATGCAAAGTTAATGCAAACCTAAGACAACACCAAAGATTTTATACATTTTATACGTATACGTTGCAACTTTCCTACCTCCCGACACGTCAAACAATAACACGAGACATAACACGAAGTAAATAATAACAAATAGAAAAGAAAGGACTAATTATGATTTTCTCAACAACTCCTACCCTTGAGGGGCACACCATACGCGAGTATCGCGGTGTGGTAACTGGCGAGACCATTATCGGCGCCAATGTATTTAAGGATTTTATGGCTGGCATACGCGACTTCTTTGGCGGCCGCAGCGGCACCTACGAGAAGGTGTTGCGCCAGGCTAAGGACAGTGCTATGCAAGAGATGGCTGAGCGTGCCGAAGAATTGGGCTGCAACGCCATCGTCGGCATAGACCTCGACTATGAGACTGTGGGTCAAAACGGGTCTATGCTTATGGTGACGTGCAGCGGTACGGCTGTGGTTATCTAACCTTATTGGGGAGCATCTGATATTTGGAGTGTTTAGATATTGCTTGCTGTATCTGTACCAATTAAGCCTTAATGACCGACCAATTAAGCCTTAACGACCGACCAATTAAGCCTTAATGACCGACCAATCAAGCCTTAATGACCGACCAATTAAGCCTTAGTTGGACTCACTCCGCATTGTCGTGCAGCTACAAAAAACAGTTTTCATTTTCATCTGCCATCTGCAACCCAGCCCGAAATATCGTCATAACACATTGATATTAAATATATTACACGGTTGCAGATAGGGTTGCAGATAACACCCCATCTGCAACCCACACACCGGGAGAGGGGACGCCTCGTCCCCAAAGATGAGGTTGCAGATGGTTGCAGATGGTTGCAGATAAACCAAAGCATCTGCAACCCCACTAATCACTTGTCTATCAAAGGATTAAGCCACATTTTAAGAGCACGGTTGCAGAGTTGCAGATAAAATCGAAAAACATATTTTGTCTGTCGCCCTATTGTGGGCTAAGTGCAGCTTTTATCGCTTAAGCACAGGCTCGCAAGTGATGTCCACACCAAGCTTCTTGAATATCTTCTGGTCGACATCGCTCAGAATAACGGTGCAGTGAACCTGGCATCCACGCAGCTTGGGCAGTTGCTCAAGGGCACGGCGACAGTTGTCGTCCTTCTCCGACAATACCGACAACGCCACAAGAACCTCATCGGTATGGAGGCGCGGATTGCGCCCGCCGAGGTAGCTAATCTTGGTATGCTGTATTGGCTCAATCATCGACTGAGGTATGAGCTTTATATTGTGGTCGATGCCGGCAAGGTGCTTCATAACGTTAAGCAGCAAGGCAGCCGAACAACCGAGCAGCTCGCTCGACTTGGCGGTGATGATGGTGCCGTCCTCAAGCTCGATGGCAGACGATGTATGACCCGTCTCCTTCTTAAAGTTCTTGGCGGCAACGGTGCAGCGACGGAAGTCGGTTGTTATCTTAGCCTGATTGAAGAGCATCTGTATCTTAGATATCTCCGACTCGTTGCAGGCTCCACATGCAAGCTTGTTGGTGGCTGCATAGTAGCGGCGTACAATCTCGTTCTTTGAAGCCTCGCAGCAAGCCTCGTCGTCGCTGATGCAGAAGCCAACCATATTGACACCCATATCCGTTGGCGACTTGTATGGATTGGATCCATATATACCCTCAAACAGAGCGTTGAGCACTGGGAATATCTCGATGTCGCGGTTGTAGTTGACGGCTATCTTGTTGTATGCCTCAAGGTGGAAGGGGTCAATCATGTTGACATCGTTGAGGTCGGCAGTGGCTGCCTCGTATGCAATGTTTACCGGATGCTTGAGCGGAAGGTTCCATACGGGGAATGTCTCGAACTTGGCGTAGCCGGCACGCACGCCGCGCTTGTTCTCGTTGTATAGCTGGCTAAGGCACACAGCCATCTTGCCGCTACCAGGACCGGGGGCTGTAACGATGACCAACGGACGCTCGGTCTCTACATAGTCGTTCTTGCCAAAGCCCTCGTCAGAGGCTATAAGGGCAACGTTGTGCGGATAGCCCTCTATGAGGTAGTGGCAGTAGGTCTTGATGCCGTCGCGCTCCAGTCGCTGACGAAAGGCAATAGCGGCAGGTTGTCCGTTGTAGTGGGTGATAACAACCGAACCGACCATAAAGCCACGGTTCTGAAACTCGCCACGCAGACGCAGTACATCCTCGTCGTAGGTTATGCCGAGGTCGGCACGCTTCTTGTTCTTCTCGATGTCGGTGGCACTAATCACGATAACTATCTCTATGCTATCGCTTATCTTCTGAAACATGCGCAACTTGCTGTCCGGCATAAAGCCCGGAAGCACACGGCTGGCGTGGTGGTCGTCGAAAAGCTTGCCTCCAAGCTCGAGGTACAGCTTTCCGTCAAACTGTGAAATACGTTCCTTAATGTGTTCAGACTGAATCTTCTGATACTTCTCGTTGTCGAATCCTATTTTCATACTGATACAAATTACAGCCTGCAAAATTACAAAAAAATACTTTAAAACGTTATCATTATTCCATAGTTACGTAATATTTTTGTAACTTTACACGCGGTTTGCCCATATACCAGGCAAAGAATCCGCCACCCCATACACCGAAAAGGAAAAAACAAATACTATATATAATGTTATTCAAATGGAATTACAAGCCACCTACGACAGAGGAGAAACAGGCGGCTGACGAACTGGGGGCGAAGCTGAATATCAGCCCAATACTCGCCTGGCTGCTCATTAGACGCGGCATAACAACAGAGTCAGCTGCCAAGCGATTCTTCCACCCGCAGTTGGCCGACCTTATCAACCCCTTCCTTATGAAGGACATGGACCTCGCCGTCGACCGCCTGAACGACGCCATGGGGCGCAAAGAGCGCATCTTGGTATATGGCGACTACGACGTGGACGGATGTACGGCTGTGGCACTGGTGTACAAATTTATACAACAGTTCTACTCCAACATCGAATACTACATCCCCGACCGCTACGACGAAGGCTACGGCGTGAGCAAGAAGGGCATCGACTATGCCAAGGAGGCAGGCGTAAAGCTTATCATCATACTCGACTGCGGCATCAAAGCGGTGGACGAGATAGCTTACGCCAAATCGTTAGGCATCGACTTTATTATATGCGACCACCACATGCCGGACGAAGAGCTGCCGCCTGCCGTGGCCATACTCAACCCCAAACGGCCCGACGACAGCTACCCCTTCAAGCATCTGTGCGGATGCGGTGTGGGATTTAAGCTGATGCAGGCGTTTGCCAAAAACAACGGCATACCCTTTGCAAGGCTCATACCCCTACTCGACCTTTGCGCCGTGAGCATTGCCGCCGACATCGTTCCGGTGACCGACGAGAACCGCATCCTTGCCTACCACGGACTGAAGACGCTCAACCAGAACCCGAGCATAGGCCTTAAAGCCATTATCGACATCTGCGGACTGGGCGGCAGGGACATATCCATGAGCGACATAATCTTCAAGATTGGGCCGCGCATCAATGCCTCGGGACGCATGGAGAACGGACGCGAGAGTGTGGACCTGCTCGTGGACAAGGACTTCTCGGGTGCACTGGAGAAGGCAAAGCACATCGACTGCTACAACGAGCAGCGCAAGGACATCGACAAGCAGATGACCGAAGAGGCCAACCATATTGTGTCGCGACTGGAGAGCCAGTGCCACAGGTCGTCTATCGTGCTGTACGACGAGAACTGGAAGAAGGGCGTTATAGGCATTGTGGCATCCCGACTGACCGAGATATACTTCCGTCCGACGGTGGTGTTGACACGCGACGGCGACTTTGCAACGGGTTCGGCACGCAGCGTTACGGGCTTCGACGTCTACTCGGCTATCAAGAGTTGCCGCGACTTATTGGTAAACTTCGGCGGACATACGTACGCTGCCGGACTGACGCTGCGCTGGAACGACATACAAGCCTTCCGCAAACGCTTCCAGCAATACGTAGACGAGCACATACAACCCGAACAGACGGAGGCTATGCTAAACATTGACGCCGAGATCGACTTCAGGGACATTACCAAGAAGCTGCACTCGGACCTCAAGCGCTTTGCGCCGTTCGGGCCGTGCAATCCCAAGCCGCTCTTCTGCACCACCGGCGTGTACGACTATGGCACGAGCAAGGTTGTGGGCAGAGAGCAAGAGCACATCAAGCTCGAGCTGGTCGACTCGAAGTCGAGCAACGTGGTTAACGGCATTGCCTTCGGACAGAGCGCGTCGGCACGATACATCAAGTCGAAGCGCAGTTTTGACATTGCCTACACCATAGAAGACAACGTGTTCAAGCGCAATATGGTGCAGTTGCAGATAGAAGACATACGGCCAGCCGAAGAAGACGACTGATAATATGGACGACAAGATATTTCTGGATATACTGCACAGGGTGTGGGGCTACCCCACATTCCGTGGTATCCAGAGCGACATCATACACAGCATAGCCGATGGCAAGGACACCCTCGGACTGATGCCAACGGGCGGAGGCAAGTCGCTTACCTTCCAGGTTCCGGCTCTTGCGCAAGAGGGTGTGTGCATTGTCATTACCCCACTAATAGCCCTGATGAAGGACCAGGTAGACAACCTTAGACGCAAAGGCGTTGTAGCGGCTGCCATCTACTCGGGAATGTCAAGGCACGAGATAACAGCTGTGCTCGACAACTGCATCCTTGGATGCACCAAGCTGCTGTATGTATCGCCAGAGCGCATCGGCACAGATCTGTTCAGACAGAAGCTCGAGCGCATCAAGGTTAGCTTTATAACGGTGGACGAGGCACATTGCATATCGCAGTGGGGCTACGACTTCCGTCCCTCTTACCTGCACATCGCCGACATTCGACAGCTCAAGCCCAACGTGCCTGTACTGGCGCTAACCGCCACAGCCACACCGCAGGTGGTGGACGACATACAGAGGCAGCTCGGATTCAAGGCCGACAACGTGTTCAAGATGAGCTTCGAGCGAAAGAATCTTGCCTACGTTGTTAGAGAGACGCTCGACAAGGAAGCCGAGATGATACACATACTACAGTCGGTAAAGGGCAGCGCCATTGTATATGTACGCAGCAGGCAGCGCACCAAGGAGATTAGCCAGCTGATAGAGCAGAACAACATAAGCTCCACCTTCTACCATGCCGGACTGGAGCATGGCACAAAGGACGAGCGCCAGAAGCAGTGGCACGACGACGCGAAGCGTGTAATAGTGGCTACCAACGCCTTCGGCATGGGCATCGACAAGCCCGACGTGAGGGTTGTTATCCACTACGACTGCCCCAACTCCATAGAGGCTTACTTCCAGGAAGCGGGCCGTGCCGGACGCGACGGCAACAAGGCATACGCCGTATTGCTGTACAACGCAAGCGACAACAAACGACTACTTAAACGCATTGCCGAAGAGTATCCCGACAAGGAGACGGTGGTGAAGATATACGAGCACCTTGCCTACTACTTGCAGATAGCCGCAAATACGGGTTACGGACACACATTCCAGTTGGATGTGGACCGATTTGCACGCACCTTCAAGCACTTCCCCACTATCGTCAACTCGGCTCTCCGTATTCTGTCGCGTGCCGGATACATCCACTATGAAACCGACCCTGACTCGAGAACCCGACTGAGATTTCTGCTCGACCGCGACCAGCTGTACATCCTCAACGACTCATCACCCGATGAAGAGGCCGTGATAAGTGTGGCTCTAAGAGAGTATAGCGGCATGTTTACCGACTACCGCTACATCGACGAGACGCGCATAGCGCAACTTTCGGGCGTACCCGTCAATAAGGTATACCTCATACTGAAGAGCCTCAACCAGCGGCGCATAGTACACTTCATTCCCCAACGCACCGTTCCGCTCGTGACATACACACGCGACCGCGAACTGCCGGAGAACGTGGTGATACCCACGTCGGTGTACGAGGATCGCAAGAAGCTATTCGAATGGCATATCAAGCAAATGCTTTTGTATGCCATGAACAACAACGTATGCCGCAGCCGGCAACTGCTGCGCTACTTCGGCGAGGAGCAAACAGCCGACTGTGGAAAATGCGATGTGTGCCTTGCACGAAAAAACGAGAGCCAAACAGATACCGACGCAAAGGACGCACGACAAAAGATACTGGCATTGCTAAGCGACGGCGAGTGGCACCAGAAGACCGAACTGTTGAAAATTGACGCTCCGAAAGAGGCTGTATCCAATGCCATAAGGTACCTTGTATTGGAAGAACTCATCAGTATTGACCACGCTAAGGTACGTGCCAAATAAAACTATTATTAAAATTAATTAAATACGTAAGGTATTATCTCGCTTATCATTATTTTTTGTTTACTTTTGCAGTATACAGACAACAGATAACAGAAATACTAAAATAAGAAAACATATATGTTCGAAAATTTAAGCGACAGACTTGAACGCAGCTTCAAGATTCTCAAAGGCGAAGGCAAAATTACAGACATAAACGTTGCTGAAACCCTCAAGGATGTTAGACGCGCGTTACTTGATGCCGACGTAAACTACAAGGTGGCAAAGACATTCACCGACACCGTTAAGAAGAAGGCCCTCGGTATGAACGTGCTGACAGCTGTGAAGCCAAGTCAGCTCATGGTCAAGATAGTGCACGACGAGCTTGCAGAGCTTATGGGCGGCGAGGCAGCAGAGCTGCATCTCACCGGCAAACCAGCCATTATATTGATGAGCGGTCTGCAAGGTTCGGGTAAGACCACCTTCTCAGGAAAGCTTGCCAATATGCTCAAGACAAAGCAGCATAAGAAGCCTTTGCTCGTGGCCTGCGACGTATACCGTCCTGCTGCTATCGAACAGCTTAAGGTTGTAGGCGAGCAGATAGGTGTACCTGTATACACCGAGCCAGACAACAAGGATGTTGTAGCTATCGCCAACAACGCCATCAAAGAGGCCAAGGCCAAGGGCAACGACGTCGTAATCGTCGATACAGCAGGTCGTCTTGCCGTAGACGAGGAGATGATGAACGAGATTTCTAATCTAAAGAACGCCATCAACCCAGACGAGACACTGTTCGTTGTCGACTCGATGACCGGACAGGATGCCGTAAACACAGCCAAGGAATTTAACGACCGACTCAACTTCAACGGCGTTGTTCTTACCAAGCTCGACGGCGACACACGCGGCGGTGCTGCATTGTCTATCCGCACTGTCGTAACAAAGCCTATCAAGTTTGTTGGTACCGGCGAGAAGATGGAGGCCATCGACGTGTTCCACCCATCGCGTATGGCAGACCGTATACTCGGCATGGGCGACATCGTGAGCCTTGTAGAACGTGCCCAGGAGCAGTTTGACGAAGAAGAGGCACGCCGCTTGCAGAAGAAGATTCAGAAGAACAAGTTCGACTTCAACGACTTCCTCGGACAGATAGAACAGATTAAGAAGATGGGTAACCTCAAGGACCTCGCATCCATGATTCCTGGTGTAGGTAAGGCCATAAAGGATGTTGACATCGACGACAACGCTTTCAAGGGTATCGAGGCTATCATCAAGAGTATGACTCCGAAGGAGCGTACCAACCCCGAAATACTCAACCAGAGTCGCCGTATGCGCATTGCCAAGGGTAGCGGAACAAATATTCAGGACGTAAACCGCCTGATTAAGCAGTTCGACCAGACTCGCAAGATGATGAAGCTTGTAACTGGTACCAATATGGCTAAGATGGCAGGAATGATGGGCAAGATGAAGGGTATGCCCGGAATGCCTAAATTTTAAACAACAATAGAATATGCAACTGATTGACGGAAAAGCAACTGCCGAAGCCATCAAGGCTGAAATAGCCGAAGAGGTGAAGGCCATTATCGCGGCTGGCGGCAAACAGCCCCACTTGGCTGCCGTGCTCGTGGGTCACGACGGAGGTTCGGAAACATACGTTAAGAACAAGGTGTTGGCATGCGAGAAGTGTGGATTCAAGTCGACACTGATACGCTACGAAGCCGACGTCACAGAGGAGGAGCTTCTCGCTTGTGTAGACCGTCTCAACCGCGACGAGGATGTTGACGGATTCATCATACAGCTGCCTCTGCCAAAGCATATCGACGAACAGAAGATAATAGAGGCTATCGACTACCGAAAGGATGTCGATGGCTTCCACCCTATCAACGTTGGACGCATGGCTATAGGTCTGCCTTGCTTCGTGTCGGCTACACCATTGGGTATAATAACATTGCTTAAGCGCTACAACATACAGACATCAGGCAAGAAGTGTGTGGTGCTGGGACGCAGCAATATCGTAGGCAAGCCTATGGCGCAGCTTATGATACAGAAGCAGTATGGCGACTCAACGGTGGTGGTGTGCCACTCGCACACCAAGGACATCAAGAAGGAATGTCTTGACGCCGACATCATTATAGCAGCCATCGGACAGCCCAACTTCGTTACAGCCGATATGGTGAAGGAAGGCGCCGTTGTGGTAGACGTTGGCACAACACGTGTGCCAGACGCTTCACGCAAGAGCGGATTCCGACTCAACGGCGACGTAAAGTTTGACGAGGTGGCACCTAAGTGCTCCTTCATAACACCCGTTCCGGGTGGCGTCGGACCGATGACTATATGCTCGCTTATGAAGAACACACTGGCAGCAGGAAAGAGAGAATACTATAAATAAGGCAGGAAGACAAATACCAAAACAAGTATGACAGCAGACGAATACTACAAACTCGGCAACGAATACAGACGCAAGGGCGACTGGCAGCATGCTCTCGACAACTATCTTGAGGCTATTGCTCTCGACCCCATGTCGCCTGCGGTAGAGGCCAAGCGTATGCTCGACGACATTCTTGCCTATCGATGTAAAGATATGTACAATCCCTAAGGATAGAGATTGAATGACGCCTATAAAACAACTTAAAAACCCTTATTTCTAAATACAAACATTATGGGAAAAATTAAAGGTGCCATCGTGGTCAACACCGACCGCTGCAAGGGTTGCTCCTTATGTGTGGTGGCGTGCCCTAAACAAGTTATTGCTCTGACAGCGAAAACTGTCAACGTGCATGGCTATCGCTATGCAGAGGCGGTTAATCCTGACGACTGCATCGGTTGCGCATCGTGCGGAATTGTATGCCCCGACGGATGTATCACTGTTTATCGTAAAAAAATGGAGGACTAATCACTATGGCAGAACAAGAAGTAAAACTTATGAAAGGCAACGAGGCGCTTGCACACGCTGCCATTCGCTGTGGTGTAGACGGATACTTTGGCTATCCTATCACTCCACAAACAGAAGTCATTGAGACTCTCGCCGAACTGAAGCCGTGGGAAACCACCGGTATGGTTGTGGTTCAAGCAGAGAGCGAGGTGGCATCTATCAACATGGTATATGGCGGCGGAGGTGCCGGCAAGAAGGTGATGACATCATCTTCAAGCCCCGGTGTTTCGCTTATGCAGGAGGGCATCAGCTATATGGCTGGAGCCGAGGTGCCTGGACTTATCGTCAACGTACAGCGTGGCGGTCCTGGCCTGTGTACTATACAGCCTTCGCAGAGCGACTACTTCCAGGCTACACGCGGTGGCGGCAACGGCGACTACTACCTCATCGTGCTTGCACCTAACTCGGTGCAGGAGATGGCCGACTTTGTAGACCTTGCCTTCACACTTGCCTTCAAGTACCGCACACCTACTATGATTCTTAGCGACGGTGTCATCGGACAGATGATGGAGAAGGTGGTACTGCCTCCATTCAAGCCACGCCGCACCGAGGAAGAGATTCTGAAGGAATGTCCTTGGGCTTCTACCGGATGCAACGGCACACGCAAACGCAACGTTATCACCTCTCTCGAACTGAAGTCGGAGGTTATGGAGGAGCGCAATATCCACCTTCAGGAGAAGTACAAGACTATCCGTGAGAACGAGGTGCGCTACGAAACCAAGTTCATGGACGATGCCGACTATATGATTGTTGCCTTTGGCAGTGCAGCCCGCATTGCCGAGAAAGCCATCGAGATGGCACGAAAGGAAGGCATAAAGGTTGGCTTGTTGCGCCCAATTACATTGTGGCCGTTCCCAACTAAGGAGATTGAGGCTGCCGCAAAGAATGTCAAGGGCATATTGGTAGCCGAGATCAACGCCGGTCAGATGGTTGACGACGTTAAGCTCGCTGTCAATGGCAGCGTACCGGTAGTACACTATGGTCGACTCGGTGGCATTGTGCCAGAGCCAGAAGAAATGGTTAACGTTATAAAGGAGAAATTGGTATGAACGATATAATATCACCCGAGAATCTGGTATACAAGAAGCCGGACCTTCTCAACGACACCCACATGCACTATTGTGCAGGCTGCTCTCACGGTATGGTACACAAGCTCGTGGCAGAAGTTATCGAGGAAATGGGTATGCAGAACAAGACAGTTGGCGTTAGCCCTGTTGGCTGCGCCGTGTTTGCCTACAATTATATCGACATCGACTGGCAAGAGGCTGCACACGGACGCGCACCTGCTTGCGCCACTGCCATTAAGCGTTTGTGGCCAGACCGCCTTGTATTTACATACCAGGGCGACGGCGACATGGCTTGTATAGGTACTGCCGAAAGCATACACGCACTGAACCGTGGCGAGAACATCACCCTCATCTTCATCAACAACGCCATTTATGGTATGACTGGTGGACAGATGGCTCCTACTACTCTTATTGGACAGAAGACCTCTACCTGCCCTTACGGACGCGACCCGAAACTGCACGGATGGCCACTCAACCTCTCTGAGATAGCTGTAACACTGCCGGGCACATGCTATGTGTCAAGACAGAGCGTTGAGAACGTGGCATCTATACGCAAGGCTAAGGCTGCCATCAAGAAAGCATTCACTGCCTCTATGGAAGGCAAGGGCTCATCGCTCGTCGAGATTGTTGCCACATGCAACAGCGGATGGAAGATGTCGCCAGTAAACGCCAATAAGTGGATGGAAGAAAACATGTTTAAACAGTACCCCAAAGGTGACTTAAAAGACACGACAAACCTATGAAAGCAGAAATAATTATATCAGGCTTCGGAGGACAGGGTGTACTCTCTATGGGCAAGATTCTTGCCTACTCCGGACTAATGGAAGATAAGGAGGTAACATGGATGCCGGCTTACGGACCAGAGCAGCGTGGCGGTACAGCCAACGTTACGGTTATCGTGAGCGACGACCGCATTTCGTCACCAATCCTAAGCCACTATGATGTGGCTATCGTGCTAAACCAACCATCGCTCGACAAGTTTGAGCCTAAGATCAAGCCGGGCGGCATTCTTATCTACGACGGATTCGGTATTATCAATGCTCCTACACGTAAGGACATCAATGTATACCGTATCGACGCCATGGACAAGGCTGCCGAACTGAAGAACTCTAAGGTGTTCAATATGATTGTGCTTGGCGGACTGC
>USCM01000041.1 GCA_900553155.1 uncultured Prevotella sp.
GAAGTAGTAGTCGTCAAACTCGGCTATGATGCATCCACGGTTCTCTCTGTCCGAGCTGTCCTCGCCGCGCTCCCATGTGCGGAAATTAACGCTAAGCGGCTTCTGCTTCGAGAGGATGCCTATGCCGTAGTAGGTGCCTACCAAAGCATGAAATTGGGCGTGCATGCCAGTTTCTTTAGACAGCATGCCTATGTAGTCTTTCTTTCCGCCGAGGTAGTTGCGGTTGTCTACCTCCTGCAGAGCCACAACGTCGGGCATGTTATACTTTATAACCTTGGCGATGTTGCCCATACGCTTATCGGTCATACTGTGTCCCTTGATGTTGTAGGTCATAAGCTTTGTCTCGCTCTGTGCCTGGGCGGCAATGCCGAGGGCAAGGAGCAGGGCTGTAAAGCTTAGTCGTAGTGTACGTATGTTCATATCAGTTTAAGTTGATTAGAGGATTGTTGTTAGTGTTTCTTTACATATATAATGTCGCTCACTATCGGCAGATGGTCGGACAAGAGCGATTGTATGGTCTGTGTGTGCTTTAGGTGCCACTGGTCTATGGGCCATGTGTAGATGTAGTCGAGCTTCAAGAAGGGGTTCCATGCCGGGAAGGTCATGTCGTCGTTGGTCATCGGTGCCATACGCTTGTTCATTATCTTCTGTATGGTCTCGGTGTAATGGCGTGCGTTGAAGTCGCCTGCCAGCACAACGGGGTAGGGTTGTTGCTGCAGCAAGTCGCACAGATAGTTGGCTTGTATGTTGCGGGTCTCTATGGCTACAACGTCAAGGTGTGTGGCAGCGAAGCACAGGGTGTCGGCTCCTACCTCGCAGTTTACCACCAATGCCACACGCGGCTCGGTGTTCTGAGGGTTGGGCAGAGGCACCTTCTTGATGTTGATGTAGGGAAACCTGGTAAGCATACCGATGCCCTCGTAGCCGCCACGATAGTTGATGGTCTTGCCGTAGATGCCAAACATACCGGTATTGTATGCCAAGGTTGAAATAAAGTCTTTGCCGTTCTGGTGTGGACACATGGCACGCTTGGTGTGTATGTCTACCTCTTGCAGGCAAACCACGTCGGGCTTGAAGGAGCTTATGTGTGCTGCCAGCTCCTCAAGAGAGGCAAGCTCGCCCAAGCGCAGGTTGTAGGTCATAACCCTTAGCTTTATGGTGTCGGCACGTTCGGCAGCTTGGGCTGTTGCTGCGCCCACGAGGAGCAGCAGCAACAGCATGCAAACCTTATAACCAACTTTATAACCAACTTTTGTATGCATTGTTATCATTTTTTCTTATTGCGAATGTATTTCACCACCGACACTACAGGATAGTGGTCGGAAAGCATCGACTGTACGGTCTGCGTCCTAACCACCTGCCAGTTGGCTGCGGGCTGTGCAAAGAGGTAGTCAATCTTGGTTTCAGGCTGCCACGAAGGATAAGAGAGGTCTTCGTTGGTTAGGTCCTTCCAGTAGTTGCGCATCTCCTTCTTTATGGCAGGCTCGGTAAAGTGGGCGTTGAAGTCGCCGCCAATTACTACGGGGTACTTGCTGCCCTTGAAGTGGTTGGTGATGTACTTGGCCTGTTCCACACGTCCCTCCTTGCTTGTGACGTCGAGGTGGGTAACGGCAAACACTATGGTGTCGCCGTCTACATCGAACAGACCCTCAAGCAGCGCTCTCGGCTCCTTGCCCGATGGGTTGGGCAGCATGTTCTTGTCTACCGACATATACGGATATTTAGACAGGATGCCTATGCCGTAGTAGCCCTTGCGATAGTCGATGGTCTTGCCGTATAGTCCAAACATACCAGTGTGGTAGGCAAGGGTAGATATAAAGTCTTTGCCGTTCTGCTTGGGTGCGCGTTCGCGGTAGGTCTTGACGTCTACCTCCTCAAGAGCCACAAAGTCGGGCTTGAAGGAGCGTATGTGTGCTGCTATGTCCTCAAGCGAGGCCAGTTCGCCAAAGCGCAGGTTGTAGGTCATGACACGCAGCTGTAGCGTGTCGCGGCGCTGTGCCTGCCCCTCATTAGGAATGAGGAGGCAGAACAGTGCTATCAATATTAGTATTGTTTTTTTGCTTGTCATAATTTAATGCTAAGTTTTCAGTAATAGAGAGCAGTATTATTGCCCCCATCCAGGGTTCTGTCCCAATGCCGGGTTCTTGAGGCGCTCGGCGTAAGGCACAGGCCAGAGATAGTTCTTGGCAGGGTCGAAGGTGCGCGAGCCACCCTCTGCCTTCGACTTCTCGAAGATAATGTCGCCAAACTCGTCTACACCATTGTCGGCATACGGGTTGGCGCCGAGGTCGTTGATGCACACCTGGGCGCTTGGTCCGGTTATGGCACGGCCCATACGCAGCTCGCCCTCATGCCAACGCAGGATGTCGGGGTAGCGCATACCGTCGAGTGTAAGCTCTACGCGGCGCTCGCGGCGCAGCTCGGTGGTTAGGTCCATGTGCCACTGTGCAAGCTCGTCGAGCTTCATCTCGTGCATACCCACACGCTTGCGCAGCTTGTTTATGGTGTAGTCGATCTGCTCTTGTGTAAGCGTTCCGCCCTGCAGGTTGAGCATAGCCTCTGCGTATATGAGCAATACCTCAGAGTAGCGCAGGATGTTGATGTTGTTGTGCGCCATGTTGTAGTTGCCGGCAATCTCGGGGTCGTTGTACTTCTTGAAGTAGAAGCCGGTACGTCCGTTGGCGCCATTGGTGCCCTTCTGCAGTGTAGCGAAGCGTGGCAGGTTGAATATCTTGTTTGGCTTCATGTATTCTCTGTCGCCGTCGTCGCCTCCAGGCCAGGCATCGCCAGGGCAGTAGAGGGTGTATGCCATACGCGGGTCGCGGTTCTTGAAGTAGTCTGCGTAGTGCTCCTCGGGACGCTTGTAGAGGTCGCTCAGCGCAACGTCGGTGCGGTGGTAATACTCCAATCCGGCAACGGCAGGCTTGCCGTCGGTGCAGAGGTAGGCGTCTACGAGCGACTTGGCTGGGTTGAGACGTATGTAGTCGCAAGGCTGGCAAGTCTCGTTGGCCAAGTTGTGCATACGGAGGTCGGGTACAAACACGCTGTATATCATAGCCTCGTTGTTGGCAGGATAAACCTCGGTGTCGCCCTCCTTCTTGTAGCACAGGCTATAGTCGGGCATGAGGTCGTACGGACCATTGTCTATAATCTCCTTGGCGGCATCGGCAGCCACATCTCGTTCTGCAAGGCTATGCGCGCCTTCATAGCCAAGGCTCCCCAGCGGTCGATGCGTCCGGCGTCCTTGCCAAGCTGACGTTCGGCAGGCAGCACACTGGCAGCCCATGTAAGGTCTTTGAGGATGTTGTCTACAACCTCCTTGCGCGGGGTGCGTGCCATATAAGCCTCGCTGGCTGTAATGACATGGTCTACCCAAGGCACATCGCCCCACACTGTGGTAAGCAGGAAGTAGCAGTAGGCACGTATGGTCTTAACCTCGCCGGCATACACGTCCTTCTCGGCTTGCGGTATCTCTGCCTTGTTGTAGTTGTCGAGAAACTCGTTGCAGGTGTATATGCTCTGGTAGCAGTTGGACCAATAGGTTGTAACGGGGAAACCCTCGGTAGCCGACAGCAGTCCGCTTGCCACCTTGGCAATGCCCTGTGTGGTGTTGCCCCACTGGCATGTCTCTGCGCACGACTCCATCCAGTTGAACACATTGTCCTTAGTGAAAGCATCGTAGCAAGGGTAGAGAGCTGCACGCAGCTGGTCGCTGGTCTTCCAGTAGGTGGCGTTGGTTGCTTCGTTGTGCGGATACTTGTCGAGAAATGAGTCGTCGCACGATGTAAGCATACCTGCCGCAAGCATTGCGGCAAGTAGTATTTTTATAGATTTATTTGTCTTCATTGTTGTCAGTGTTTAAGCTTAGAATGTGGTCTGAACGCCGAAGATGAATGTCTTAACCTGAGGATAGGCATCACCCGAACTTGCATGTACCTCGGGGTCGTAAGCTCCGAAGTAGTTTGTAATGGTGCAGAGGTTGTCGGCAGAGAAGTAGAAGCGTAGTCGCTCAAGTCCCACCTTCTTAATGATGTTCTTAGGAATGGTTACACCCAGCTGTACGTTCTTTAGGCGCAGATAGCTTGCGTTCTCCAGCCAGTAGTCGCTCATAAGCAAGTTGTGTGTCTGTGCCTGATACAGACGTGGATACTTGGCGTTGGTGTTTGTAGGTGTCCAGTGGTCGAGATGCTCAACCTTTGGCACCGAGTAGTCGTTGATGAAACAATGGCGTGCCTCAGACGAGAGGTATCCGTTCCACTTGGCTACACCCTGAAGATAGAAGCTTGCGTCAAACCACTTCCACTGAGCCGAACCCTTGAACGAGAGTATGTAGTGAGGGTCTTGGTCGCCAAGCACCACCTTGTCCTTGTCGTCGATAACACCGCTGTCGTCGCGGTCGACGTAGATAATGTCGCCTGGCTGTACGATGTTCTTTGTCGACTCGGTGGTGGCAAACTTAGGTCCGTAGTACTTGCCATTCTCGTCTACGCCCTCAAAGTCGGTAACCTGTGCCAAGCCCTTGGTGCGGTAGCCGTAGTAGGCATCAATGGCTGTACCCTCCTGACGGATGTGGTCGCCCAATGAAGCCGAGCTTTTGCCAAGGTCTACAATCTTGTTGCGTGAGTCGGAGATGTTGAATGCAGCCGAGTAGTTGACCTCGCCAATGGCATCGCGCCACTGCAACCAAAGCTCCCAACCCTTGTTCTCTATCTCGCCCATGTTCTCGAACGGGAGGTTAGCCGAACCGGTTACACCGATAACGGTAGGATATACCGGCTTGACAAGGGCGTTGATGTTGTTCTTCTTATACCACTCGAAGGTTGTGGTCAAGCGGTTGTTGAAGAAGGAGAGGTCGATACCGAAGTTGAGCATGCGTATGGTTTCCCACTTGATGTGCTCGTTGCCAAGCTTCTGCTGTTTGAAACCTACATTCTCTATACCACCGATAGGGTTGGTCTTGTCTACAGGTGTTATAGGGGTGAGGTAGGGATAGTAGCTTGAGCCTACGTTCTGGTTGCCCAATTCGCCCCATGAAGCACGCAGCTTACCAGAGGTAAGAGCCGGCTTGGCCCACTCCATAAACTTCTCGCGTGAGAAGTTCCAGCCAAACGAGAATGAGGGAAAGTAGCCCCAACGGTGTCCCTTGGCAAAGCGTGAGGTTCCGTCGATACGCATATTGGCCTCGAAGAGGTAGCGGCTGTCGTAAGCGTAGTTGATGCGACCGAAGAAAGAGCGCAGTGCCCATTCCTGCACGTTGCCCGAGTTTTGCATATCCTCAGTACCACCGTCGAGCACGTCGACACCCTCTATAAGCACCTTCTTGCGCGATGCGGTAAGAGACGAGCGGCTCTCCCACTCCTGCGAGTAGCCCAACAACGCTGCCACGTCGTGCTTCTTGGCAAACACCTTAGCATAGTTTAAGGTGGCTTGGATGTTCTGTGTTATATATGTATACTGACTCTTGTATATCTCGTTGCGCAGATTCTCGTTCTCAGAGCTTGGTGTGCCGTCTTGATAGTAGTTGTAGAGGCATGGGCTGAAGGTGTTGGTCTCGCGTGTGTAGTAGTTGAGCGAGTAGAGCGCAGAAGCCTTCAAACCGTCAAACAGCTTGTACGAGGCATTGGCAATGCCGTTCATCACACGTGTGTTGCGTTTCTGTCGGCCTGCCTCACGAGCTACGTATACAGGGTTCTTGACAGCTCCGAACGAGTACCAGTCGGTGTCCGACCAGTGGCCTTCGGCATCCTGCTGCTGCCACTTAACGGGGAGAAGCGGAGAGATGCGCTGTGCCAAGCGAAACACGCCGGATGTGCCAGAGAGGTCGGAGTCCTGCTTGAAGAAGTCGACATAGCTGATGTTGCCCGACAGGTGCAGGCGGTCGTTGACGTCGGTGTTTACCTCAAGACGCACGTTGTGGCGGTGCGACTTGTATGGGTCGCCCACAACCAAGCCGTCCTGGTTGAGGTAGCCGTACGACATAAGGTAGCCGCTGCGTGCTGTACCGCCACGTACGCTGAGGTTGTGGCTGGTTTGCAGGGCACTCTTCTTGTATATCTCGTTTATCCAGTCGGTGTTGCTGTAGTTGTTAGGGTCGGTTCCTGCGTCGTAGGCGTCAAAGGCTTCTTGCAGGTAGGGCTTGGCGTAACCGGCGGCAGCCATAGCCTCATTGGCCATCTCCATATACTGGCGGCCGTTGACGAGCTTGGGCAGACGGGTAGGGGTTTGCCAACCTACATAGCCAGAGTAAGAAAACTTGGTCTTCTCCTCCTTCGAACCAGTCTTTGTTGTAACAAGGATAACACCGTTGGCGGCACGTGCACCGTATATAGAAGCCGATGCGGCATCCTTAAGTACAGACACACTGGCAATGTCGTCGGGGTTGAGGAGGTTGATGTCGCCACCTGCCACACCGTCGATAAGAATAAGAGGAGAGGTGTCGCTGTTGATGGTGCTGATACCACGAACAACGATAGAAGGCGCTGTGCCAGGCTGGCCTGAGCCGCTGCTTACATTGACACCGGGAAGCTCGCCTTGCAAGCTGCGTGCAACGCTGGTAACCGGACGGCTCTCGAGCACGTCGCCCTTAACCATCGACACGGCTCCAGTGAGGTTAATCTTCTTCTGTGTGCCGTATGCCACAACCACCACCTCGTTGAGGTTCTCTGTGTCCTCGCGCAGTGTGATGTTCACGGTTCCACCGTTGGACGATACTGTTGTCTTGATGTCGCGGCAGCCAATGTAGCTATAGTTGAGCACGTCGCCTTTGTGGGCTTTGATGGTGTAGTTGCCGTTGGCATCGGTAACAGCCGACTTGCTTGAACCTGCTACAGTGATGGTGGCACCAATCATAGGCTCGCCATCGGGATAACGCACATGTCCGCTAACCGTAACCAGGTCGTCGTTATAATTGGCGTCGGTAAGGTTGTGGCTCGACTTTTTGGCAGGCTTGGTATAGAGCATGATGCAACCATTCTCTATCTTGTATTCGATGCCCTTTTCTTTGAGCAGACGCTTGAGCACATTGTCGACGCGCTCCTTGTTGGCTTTAACGCTTACGCGCATGTTGTCGTTGACAAACTCCTTGCTGTACGACACCTTTAGTGCCGATTGCTTGCCAATGGTCTTGATGGCATGAGCCAGTGTCACATTGTGCAAGTTGACCGTAACGATTTGCTGTTGAGCCATAACGTTTAGTGAAAGGCTGCAAGTAAGCAATGCTGTCGTCAACAGTCTGGGTAGGCAGATTGTGTTAGGTTCCTTTTTCATTTGTGTAAGTTGTAAGTATTTATTGTTGTAGTTAGCGTATCTCGTACTTGCGGTTTGCAACCTTCTTAATATGTACTGGGGTGATGGTTTGCATCACGTCGAACACGTCTTGCAGGTTGGCTGCGTCACAGGTTATGTTGTATGTATACTTGCGTATAGCGTTGTTCTTAATGTGGAAGGTCACACCGTACTGTCGCTCCAATATGCGTAGCAGCTGTTCGAGGCGCATATCTTGTACGTTAATGACCTGTTGGGTCCAAAGGTCGTCAAGACTAATGTTGTCGGTCTTCTGCACTTTAAGGTCGTGTGTGGAACGGGCATATATGGCCTCCTCTCCCGGTAGCAACGCGTTGCGGCTGTCTTCGGGTGTTGTCTTGCAGCCCACGCTTACATGTCCGTCGTACAGTGTGGTGACAATTTGGCTGTTGTCGGGGTAGGCATTGACGTTGAATCGGGTGCCGGTGACCTTTACCTCCATATCGTAGCAGTCGACATAGAATGGGTGGCTCTTGTCCTTGCTTACCTCAAAGAAGCCCTCGCCCTCCAATGTTACGCGGCGTTCGCTGCCGGTGAACTTGCGCGGATAGCGCAGGCGGCTGTCCGAATTGAGGTTTACCCTTGATCCGTCGGCAAGTATAACGATGAGTTTCTCGCCGCGTCGGGCGTATATCTCGTCGTACTCGACGGCTCCCTGATGCCAGGCGATGTAGCCGAAGACACCGCCAACGATAAGAAGCAGTGCGGCTGCCGCTGTGCGGTAGAGGGTGCGTCGACGCTGTGCACGGCGCTTGCCTATGTTGTCGAACACGCTCTCGAGCACCTTGTCTTCGTCGAATGTAGGTATTGAGGATAGCGACGAGAGGTCGGCAGACATCCCGTTTTCCATTCGCTCAATGTCCTTGTCCATGCTTTGGGCAATGGCATCAAGGAACGCGTCCTTGCTTTTCTTTCTAAATATATCTGATATGCGCATAGTAGATAGTCTTAATGGTCTTCACTCTCTACTACTCAAAGTTTAAGGAAAAGTATTAGATTGGTTGTTTACTTTAACATATATTAAAGGTTGGGGCGTTAAAAAAGGTTCTGCCGACATTTGAACCTTAATCCTTTCAAATATCGGCAGAACCTTATGTCGCTTCAAATATCGGCAGACTCTTATGTCGCTTCAAATATAAGCAGGCCCTTACCTTAATCCATAAGGTCCTCGCCAAGGTGTGTGGTCTGCTCGCGTTCCATACGCTCCACTACCTCACGCGGTTTTGTGGCGTATGTAATCATGCGGATAGAGTCGTTGTAGCTAACATACTTCCACAACCAGTTGAGCAGCACCATCATCTTGTTCTTAACACCGAGGATAGAGCGCAGGTGAACGACAAGCCACAATATCCATGCAAAGAAGCCCTGGCTGCGCAACTTGCCTATCTCAACCACCGCTTTGTGGCGTCCGACTGTTGCCATAGAGCCGAGGTTGTTGTACTTGAAGGCAGTGAGAGAGCTATCGGCCTGACCCTCGTTGATACTCTTGAGGTTCTTGGCAAGGTTCTTAGCCTGCTGTATAGCCACCTGAGCCACCTGCGGATGTCCGTTGGGATAAGCCTCGTCGGTGGTTTGCAGACACTGGTCGCCAATAGCAAACACGCTGTCCAAGCCCGGGATGCGGTTGAACTGGTCTACCTTAAAGCGGAAGCCACGGCCCAGATGACTCTCGTCGATGCCCGGCATAGCGTTGGCTCTGATGCCCGATACCCAAAGGAATGTGCGTGTAGGAATTTCCGAGCCGTCCTTCATAATGACCTTATGGTCGCGGTAGTCGGTAACCATCTTGCCGAACTGGATGTCCACACCCATACTCTTGAGGAAGTCGTAAGCCTTCTTCGACGATTCGGGCGACATTCCGGCAAGCAGACGGTCGCCAGCCTCTATAAGATAAATGTGCATCAATGACGAGTCCATATCTGGATAGTCGTACGGAATGACGTAGCGTTTCATCTCCGACAAGGCTCCGGCTATCTCCACACCGGTAGCGCCTCCACCAACGATAACGACGTTGAGCAGCTCCTGGCGTTCCTCCTCTGTGGCACAGGTAAGGGCGCGCTCCAAATTGGAGAGCAAGGCATTGCGCAGACCCATAGCCTCGGGCACTGTCTTCATAGGTATGGCCCAGTCCTCGATGTTCTTGTTGCCAAAGAAGTTGGTTGTGGCTCCGGCTGCCAATACAAGGTAGTCGTAGTCGATCTTGCCGATAGAAGTCTGCAGAATCTTCTTGTCGGTGTCTACCATACGAGCTTCAGCCATACGGAAATAGAAGTCCTTGCGCTTGCGGAATATCTGACGAAAGGGGAATGAAATGCTGCTCGGGTCGATACCTGCCGACGCTATCTGATAGATAAGCGGTGGAAACTGGTGGAAGTTGTTCTTGTCGATCAGCACCACCTGCATGCCCGACCCATAGAGGTCTTCAGCCAGACGCAGTCCGCCGAGTCCGCCACCAACAATTACTACTCTCTTCTTCTGATTTCTCTGGATATTGATGCTCATAATGAATAAGGTTTATATGTGTTTTATATTATCCTGAATTTGTAATGCAAAGGTACGCTTTTTTCTTGAAATATCTGTTTGTCCATAAAAAAAAGATTGGCTACGGGCTCTTGTGCCTGTAGCCAATCTTCTATATTCGAGGTGATGATGAAAACGTTATTTAACCTCAATGTTCTTCATTACCTTTGCTTCCTTCTCAGGTGTAGTCTTAGGAATGACGATGGTAAGGACGCCGTCGGCAACGCTTGCTGATATATTGTCGCGCTCTACATCATCAGGAAGAGTGTAGCTCTGCTCGTAGTTGCCATAGTAGAACTCATGGCGCAAGTAGCGTTCGTGTCTCTCTTTGCCGCAACTACATTCCTTGTTTTCTTCCTTGTGCTCCATCTTGTTCTCGATGGCCATATGAAGTAAACCCTCGTTGGTGACGTTGATACGTACCCATTCCTTCTTAAGTCCCGGAACAGCAACTTCCATTATATATTCCTCACTTGTCTCCTTGACGTTGATGGCAGGAGCTGTGGTGCGTACCTGTGGTAAATCTTCAGTGTTGAAGAAACTGTTGTCAAACCAATCGTTCAACCAATTTGAATAATTATTTCTGCGAACTAACAACATAATGAAATACCTCCAATTTTTTATTTTCTCGTCCTCTCTTCGCCATGAGGTTCGGTCGGGATTTCTGTTTGTTAATAATCTTGTTTGCCGCTTGCCTTTATTGGCTTCGGCTTTCACTATCTCATTACGCAACTTATGTGCCAACCGCATTTAGATAATGCCAAGTTGACATTTTAACCAAATTTGTCAGACAAGTGTGTTAAATTGTCATGTTTAATGAATTTATTTATTATTTAACACGGAAAATATTGTTATTGGGTGTAAAAATAATAACTTTGCACTTGAAATGGCAAACAGAAGACACGTTCGCTTTGCATGGTTGCTGATATTGGTGTACTTGCCAATGTTGGTGATGGTAAGCTTCCACCATCATAATAATAAGGTGGAGGAAGATGCTGTTGTGTCTTGTTGTCAGGATTGTCTGCATCATGTGCATCACAGCGGACATATTGCCTCAAGCCAAACTCTTACGCACGATTGTGTGCTCTGTCAGTTTCAGAGCACATCATATCTTGTGCCAGTAGTGGCTATGTTGGTAACTGTCGCTGTTGTGAAGAGGCTCACAGTTCTTGTGCATTGCCCAAAGGTAAGGCTGAGGAACGTGAGCGTCAGAAGCACGAGAGCACCGCCTTATTGTTGGTAAATACATATTAAATAGTGGTTGCGACGTTATTGTTGTAACCCTTGGATTATTTTTCAAAGAAACTCCAACAATAAGAATAAAATAAATGAAGACAATATACAAATCATTGTTGCTGATGGGCGTATGCTCGTCGGCAACAGTCCCCTCTATGGCTATGACAGAAGAAGCTGATTCAACACATCATCAGCCATTGACTGAAACTAATGTAAAGCTAAATGAGGTTGTGGTAACCGGACTAACAGGGCAACAAAAGCTTGTAACATCGGCTTCGCCTATAAGTGTTGTGTCGCCAAAACAACTTGAATCCCAACCTTCCACAAATATCATTGATGCCATAAGCCGTCAACCGGGAGTGTCGCAGATAACCACTGGTAGCGGTATTTCCAAACCTGTAATACGAGGAATGGGCTATAATCGTGTGGTCGTGG
>USCM01000042.1 GCA_900553155.1 uncultured Prevotella sp.
AAAAATAAAATATAAACAAATACAGAAATGGAAGAAAGAAAAACAATTTACTTGTGCCTTGCCCACATGAGTGAGGCTGGTTTGGAACAGAAATATGTGAAGGAGGCATTTGATACCAACTGGGTGGTACCAATGGGACCGAATGTAAATGCCTTCGAAAAAGATTTGGAGGCGTTTGCCAACAGTAAGAGTGATGGTACTGAGCCGCTTGACCGCAAGGTGGTGTGCTTGAGTGCTGGTACAGCTGCTGTACACTTGGCTTTGATTGGCTGTGGTGTGAAGGCTGGCGACGAGGTGTTGGTGCAGAGCTTCACGTTCTGTGCTTCGAGTCATCCTATTACTTATCTCGGTGCCAAGCCAGTGTTTGTTGGCTCGGAGGACGAGACATGGAATATGGATCCTGCCTTGCTTGAGAAGGCGATACTCGACCGCAAGGAGAAGACGGGCAAGCTGCCTAAGGCTATTGTGCCGGTGGCTCTCTACGGCATGCCTTATCGCATCGACGAGATTATGGCGATAGCCGACAAGTATGGCATCCCGGTTGTGGAGGATGCAGCCGAGGGAATGGGCTCACGCTTCGACGGACAGGTGTTGGGCACATTCGGCAAGTATGGTGCGCTGTCGTTCAACGGCAACAAGATGATTACCACCTCTGGTGGCGGTGCCTTGATTTGCCGTAATGCCGAGGATGCCAACGAGGTGATGTGGTATGCCACACAGGCCCGCGACGCTTATCCTTACTATCAGCACACCGCCATCGGCTACAACTATCGTATGTCGAACGTGTGCGCAGGTATAGGTCGCGGTCAGATGACGGTGCTCAACGACCACATCGCTCACCACAAGCATGTGCAGAAACTCTATGAGGAACTTTTAAAGGACGTACCAGGTGTACATATCCACAAGCAACCTGCCGACAAACACTATGATGCCAACTTCTGGCTATGCGCTGCCACTTTGGATGCAGATGTGAAGATTCAAGGTCAGGAGAACGCCTACAAGGAGGTTATAAAGACAGCCGTGGGTGGTGCGGCAGGCGTAATACACGCCGTTGATTCGGCAACAACTGACTGTCAGCCAAACGAAAATGTGGAGGCATTGCGTGTATTCATGCTCGGCAAGAAGATTGAGTGCCGTCCTGTATGGAAGCCTATGCACAAACAACCCGTGTATGAGGATGCTCCTGTATATACCAATGGTATTGAAGAAGAACTCTTCAAGGTAGGCTTCTGTTTGCCAGCAGGTCCGTATGTGACAGATGATGATGTGAAGTATATTGTAGAAAGCATCAAAGAAGCAATCGTAAGATAAGTAATAGATTGGTGAGCGATTAATGGACGTGATGTGCTGGTTGCATATATGTCTGTTAATCGCTCATTCGTATAAATGGCAAGGAGAAAGTGCGAAAAACAAAGTTTGGATATACAAAGGATGGGAATTATATCCGTATAGGTGACAATATGCATGGGATATATAAGACCTACGATGATATGCGTTTTAACTGGCAGTTAGTCAGTCAGACAGAAGGTGACATAACAAAGTACTACCTGCTGAACAATAAAAATGAAGCCATTGAATACGTAGGACGAAAAGACCCATGGTCACCACTGGCAGTAGGCACCAAGGAGCAATATCTCTATATGGATAATGCGCAAGGCTCGATGCAGGAAGTGACAACCTATGAAAGAGAATATATTACTGGGGAAAAACGCAAACAGCAGAGCAACAGCATCTATAAAACCATCAATGGAGAAGAATGCCTTGTGACATACGCCTATTACGCTATCAACAAGAACAGAGGAAAGGAATACAACAGTAAGGATGCATACGTCTGTGAGCATTATCAGACAGGAGAGTATGCCATCAGCAACAATGACCACCATATCATTCTGGAAGGATTGAAGAGCGTAAAACTCTCAGATGACAATATCGCAGAGGTCGTGTTTGCAGGAGAAGACAAAACCACGTGGGTAAATCTGTATACCATGCAGGAGTTTAATGAGCGTCCGGTGATAGAGCAGATGGGATTCATGGATATGCTGAGAGTTGGCTATAACTACTATTTCTATAAAAACAGAGATATGGCAGGCATACCGATGCATCATCGGGAATGCGTGGCAAATGACAGAATATTCCAGTTCTTGGACTTGTATATGATACTAAGAGACCAACCCAATAAAGTCTACTATATATCTGGAGAGCGCCGAAGGAAGGAACAGTGGTATCTGATACTAATAGACATCACCAATGCCAACTCGAAGACTCGTAAAGAAATACCCTCGATGTGGTTGCCGAGACGAAGTTGATATGTAGTTTTATTTTCTCGTTTTAAATTTTAGAGGTGTTTTATTTGTAGCTTTTGCGGTAAAACCGCTACCTTTGCAGCACGTTCTCGCAAATTACCCATTTAATCACAGTGTACTTTTAGATACAGATTTTAAATTATGATAACAAGATGCTATCTTGAAATAACCAATGTTTGTAATCTCGATTGTGTGTTTTGCCCTAAGACCACGAGGGAGAAGCACACACTTACGTTGGATGAGTTTGAACTGCTGACCGACCGGCTTAAAGGAGAGATTAAGTTCCTTTACTTCCACCTTATGGGCGAACCTTTCCTTCACCCTCTGCTGCCACAGTTTATACTAAAGGCCAAGCAGAAGGGATTTGTACCTGTGCTTACTACCAACGGCACACTGCTTAGCAAGCGCACTGACATGCTTGACGCCCTACCCCACAAGCTGCAGATATCCTTACACTCGCACGAGGGCAACGGCAAGACCAACCTGCAAGAGTACATAGACGAGGTGATGACGTTTGCCAAGGAAGCTGCCCATAGAGGATGTGTCGTTGTGCTGCGCCTATGGAACGAGGGTGGCCACAACAGTATGAACGACACCATACTTAATTTGATAGCCAACCACGTACCACAGCCTTGGGTCAAGAGATACGACGGATGGAAACTCGCCGACTGCCTATACATAGAGAACGACAATATGTTTGAATGGCCCGACCTTCAACATGCCACTTACGACGAGGAGGAGGTGTTCTGCTATGCGCTGCGCAATCAGATAGGCGTCCTTGCCGACGGAACCGTTGTGCCTTGTTGCTTAGACCATAATGGCGATATTGGCTTAGGCAATTTGTTTGAAGAAAGCTTGGAGCATATCCTCTCCTCGCCACGGGCCTCCGCTCTTTACAACGGATTTACCAGCCACACCGCTGTTGAGCCCTTGTGCCAACGCTGCGGCTATTCGGCAGTGGCTAAGAGATTCAGGAAATAGTTTTAAGCATCAATTTGTTATTTTACCATTTCCAACTCAATCACCTTGTCGATGTCGGTAGGCACTTGGTCGAGGTAGAGCACTACCCCACCCTCGCACTTCTGCATGCGTACGGGCTTGCGCGACACGTAGTCGAGAGCCTTCTTGATGCGTGTTGTGCCTGTGGGCAGATAGAGAGCCTTGTCCTTAAGGTTGAGGATGTGTACAAAGAGACGGTTCTGCTTCTGCGTCGTAGCTCCCCAATCGTGCGGAGCAACGATGCCGCCACGTGTGCCGTGGATGGTCTCGCCACCTTCTTCAGGCGGTCTACGGCTACCTCGGGCAGACATCCGTCGGGCTGCGGACCAATGTTCATAAGCAGGTTGGCGTTGCGTCCGGCTGCCTTTACGAGATAGTGGATGAGGGTCTTGGGCGACTTATAGTTCTGGTCGGTAATCTTGTAGCCCCACATTCCGTTCATCGTCTCGCAGGTCTCAAGAGGCAACTGCGATATCTGCTGACCCGACAATCCGGCTGAGTTCTCGCCGGGAAGGTCGCGCTCAAACATCTGAAAGTCTTCTCCCTCGAACGGTGTCTGATGGTGGTTGTTGCCTATAAGGCACGCCGGCTGAAGACTGTGGATAAGCTTGTACTGCTCGGGCAGACGCCAGTCGAAGGACGGATTGTTGTCCTGGTCCCACCATCCGTCAAACCAGATGGCTCCCACTCTGCCATAATTGGTAAGCAACTCGGTGAGCTGGTTGTTCATGAAGGTGTAGTAGGAGTCCCAGTTTTGAGCCTCCTTCGGTCTACCTGTGCCAAGACCCGTGCGTCCCAAGGGGGCATCCTCACGCTGCCAGTCGATGTGCGAGTAGTAGAAGTGGATGTCGATGCCCTGACGGTGGCACTCGTCTGCCAGCTCCTTTACGATGTCGCGCTTAAAGGGAGTGGCGTCCACAATGTTGTACTTGGACCACTTGGTGTGGAACATCGAAAAGCCCTCGTGATGGCGTGTGGTGAAACAGATGTACTTAGCACCCGACGCCTTGATAGCCGACACCCACTCTTTGGCATTGAAGCGCGAGGGGTAGAAGCCTCCGGCAAGCTTGGCATACTCCTTATAGTTGAGGTCCTTGTTGGTCATAGTCCACTCGCCGGTGGCCAACATAGAGTAGAGACCCCAATGCAGGAAGATGCCAAACTTGGAATCCTGGAAATGGCTTCGAGCCTCAAGATTCTCCTTGGTAGGCTGATAGTGTTGAGCCGATTGCGCCGAGACGCCCGTAAGCGACAGCGCAAAGAGCACAGATGTCAAAAGTTTTCTCATAGATTGTAAGTATTTTAAGTGTATTATCTTATCGTTACCACATCTGCTTAGAAGTGGAGCTTGGTGCCTATGCTAAGGCGCAGCTCGCCGTCGGCAGGATGGTCGGAGTGAGCAGCCTCTATCTTCTTTGTGTATATAGTGGCAGATGGCTCGAGGTATATCTCCACCATAGGCGACAGACGCAAGCCTGCCTGCACGGCTCCGTTGAGTCCGGGTGCAAGGCGTGTGTCGCATCCACGCTCCGAGCTAATGCCCAGCTGTGCTCCAGCCAGGCCCGTAAGCTGGAACAGCTTGTCTTCTGTTGGCTCGCCGGTAACGGCACTGCGGAGGTTGAGCATATAGTTGGCATGCAGAGCTGTGATGCTCTGGTTATGGCGCTTATACCAGTGCTGCACCACGGTGTTGCTTATGCCTGCATGTATACCGCTTGCGTGGTTGAACCAATGGCCAAAGGCGGCATCCGTAACAAAGCTTAGGCGCTGGGCACCACCAGCCGTATTGACATTGCCGGTATATATGCCTGTGCCAATGCCCAAAGACACAAAGTTGGCTGCCGAGGGCTTGCCGGCAAGGTCGGCATTATGCGGCTTGCGCTGCATATTATATTCGATGCCTATCATAGCTTGCGGTTGTATGCGCAGCGAGCGGCTACCCTTCCACATCGGCGAGAGGTTGTACGACACTGTTGGCTCTGCCGTAAGGCTGAACGACGGCGACAGCCTCAACGCTGCCTGTACACCGGTATGAACGTCGGCAGCCAGACGTGTGGACGGACGGCGATAGGCTGCACCTATACTTGCGCCTGCCACGGTGCGTATGGCGAGCAAACGCGCCTGGTCGCAACCATACGAGAGGGCGGTGAGGTCGGTAAGCCAGTCGGCAGACACCGTAGCTTGGGCATATCGCTTGCCCCCGTCCACTCTGCCCATCATGCCCTGCACTCCAGCACGCCATCCCAAGAGAGGAGCCTTCCAGCGAGTGTATGTAAGGCGTGCCACAGGCATATAGCTGTGCCAGTTGTCGTAGAACGAGAGCGGTGTGGTAAGACCTGCCGACAAGCCTATGCTGCTGTTGCTGAAGGCATCGGGACGTTCGCCCCTGTGTGCCGGGCGTGCCTGTGCACCATTATAAGTATATACAAGACCTGCCATAAGCGATGCAGCGGCGTCGTAGCGGCGGTACGAGTTGACTGAGGGTGCCCAACGCTCGTTGTACACGTCAAGACGTGGCTCAAGGAAGAGGCTGAAGGCACTCGACAACTTGAGGTTGGCTTGCATGCCGGCACCCACACCCCATGAGTATCTGGCTCCATAATTGCGCTCGGTAGAATAGTTGTAGCTTGCACCCACTATGCCGTTGACCCAAAACATACGGTCAGGATTCACTCCGCCGAAGAGGTTGTTGAGGTTGAGCATATAGTCGAGCTGCGTACCAATGGCCTTAAGGCGGTTGGTAGAGGGCAGACGGAAGGTTGTGGCATTGAACGAGAGGCGCACAGCATTGCTTGCGCTGAACCACTTGCCTATGCCTACAGCCGTGCGCATACCTATGTTGTCGTCCCAAGTGGATGGATGTGCATTGGCAAGAAAGGCAGGTCCGGCGGCGGCACTTACAAACAGCCCGTCCTCAAACGAGCGTGGTGCTGCCTTGCCTGCGGCATTGGCGCGCACGTCGGGCAGACGATAGCCAAAACCCAAGAGCACTGTTCCGACGGGGCGGTAGCCATGCCATGTAAGCGCCTGTGTGGCGTCGTCCTGCATCAATCCGAGACGAGGCTCTATATAGAAATAGGTGAAGGGCGACATTGCAAACTGCCCTCTGAAGCCCAAGTGTGCTCCATATCCATGCGCGTCGATGCCTTCGTTGCGCGAGAAGGTATAGTCGAAGCCAGCTATGCCGTACAGCTCCACGGGGCGCTGGGTATAGTTGTTGCCAGGCTGGGCAAGCGCGGTGATGTTGAGCAGATAGTCGAGGGATGTTGTGACGTACTTAAGTTTGGTGTCGCCGATACGCATTATGCCTCCATCGGCAGCGAGACGCACGCCGTGTTCGGGCGAAATCCAGTCGCCTATACCAATAGCCATGGTTGGTCCGGGCTTCATATCGCCACTTCCGAGGAGATTGAAGCCAGCGCCAAAGTCAAGAAACAGGTGGTCGAAGGGCTTCTTGTGCTTATAGTATTTAGCCACACGCGGACGTTGCAGCATATAGTTGAGCGCGCTGCCTTCTACCTGTGCCGCAGCCGGTAGAGCCACACTGGCAGCCAAAACCGTGCATACGGCAAATAGATATATGTTTTTCGTTGAAGATTTCATAATCAGTTGTTTTTATCCATATTAAGCAAATCGTTCACATCGCCGTCCACAGTGGCTACTGTCTTGAGCGAGGCATCCATGCTGAAAGCCTTCTTAAGCTCCTCGTAAGCGTCTATCGGATGGTCGGCACGGTTAAGGCAGATGGCGCGCAGATAATGCGACACGGCATCGTCGTCGGGCAGATTGACACACTGCTGCAGAGCCTCCTTGTTGCGTTTGAGGGCAAGAAGCATAACCACCTCGTTGCGGGCACTGGTGCGTGCAATGGTGGCATAGTTGTCGACACAACGTCCGTTGAGGGCGTCGTTTACGGCAAGGAGCATACTGGTGGCGTCGTTGCGGTCGACAAACTGCGACAGCGAGTCGGCAGCGGTGTACTGTCCGCCGTCGAGCAAGGCTATCATCTGGTTGACATTAAGCTCTTGCGGAGCACGTGCTCCGGCAAACTTGCGCAGCAACGAGGCGTCGGAGCGGTGCGTGTTGATGAGGTGTGCCTCAAGGTCGTTGGCTGCGGCAAGATACGACGGGTATATCTCGATGGCTTGGCGCATCATCTTCTCGCGCTTGTCGGCGTCGGTCTCGGCACGGTACAGTTTGAAGTACTCGAAGCGTGTGAGCTTGGTGTAGTCGTCGTTGTACATCTGGCGTATCTCGTCGTCGGTAAGCGAGCGGTATATAGAATAGCGCAGCACGTAGTCGACACGGCGCAGCATAGGCAGATACTTGCCCTCCAACAGCTGTCGGTAGAACGGCAAGCCGTAGGCGGCATGGCCCTTCGAGTCGTTGCTGCGGAAGCGCGACAGGCGCTCTTCGGTGCGGTCGGCCTCCTCGGTGTTGCCTCCGGCGCGCATAAGGGCTATAGCCTCATCCCATGTGGCAACCCTTGCATTGCTCTTGAAGTCGACATTTTGGCGCATACTCTCGGGCAACTGGCTTCGCAGATAGTTGAGGGCGAAGTTCATACGCTGCTGTGCAAGCGCCATGTTGCGCTTGTATGTACCGTCCGGCGACGACTGGCCGCTAAGCTCCAAGCCGCTAAGCGTGGCACCCTCCGAATGGGATATATCCTCAATCTGTTGGCGCATGCGTGCTATCTCTGCCATATTCTGCGGATCGTCGGTCTTAAACTTTGCCTTGCCGATGGGGAACTGCAACTTAACCTCGCCATGGGTGTCGCGCAGCTGCACCTCAGGCTTGGGCAAGAAGGCAGGGTCGATGGTTTCGGAAGCCTTGAAGTTGTAGTCCAGCCAGCGCAGAGGGTTGACGGTTCCGCGTGCTATGATGGTGGTGTCGCGGTAGAGTATGCGGTTATAGTTCTCTATAGCCATATACACGTCGCACGAGTATTCGTCCTTGACATGCTCAACATACACCGAGTCGCTGTAGCCAATGATGTCGTTGGTGCGTCCCTTCTCACGCATCTCGTTGGTCTTTACCGTAACCCACTGGGCAAGAGGGTCGCCCTCCTTGGTGTCGTTCATGTTGAAATTGTATAGACGGTCTTGCGTGCGGTTGTACTCGCGGGCGTCGTACACCATTGGGCGCATCAGCTGCAAGGTGCCTTTGGTGACGTTGTGCAGCACGGGCTGTACCACAAGACGGGTGTCGTGGCCGAACATCTCACGTGGCACACGCACACGGGTGCGCACCGTAAGGTAGTTGCCCTTGACCTCGATGTCGGTTGGCTCGGGCATAATGCGGTCGGTAATGCGCTTGGTAGACACCGTAATCTCGCCTAAGGAGTTGTCGTCATCCTCAAGCATTACATTAATGGTGGAGCGTCCCTTGACCTTAACGTCCTGCGACTTGGCACCCACCATAGAGAAGCGCAGCGTGGCATTGGACGACACATTGGCTGCATATCTGCCATCGGCGTCGGTGGTGGTGATAAGGCGGCGTGTAGCCACATCGGTGATATTGACACCCATAAGAGGCTCCTTGTCCGACTTAGACAGTACCAATCCGCTTACTCTTATTACGCCCTGTGCCACGGCTACGGTTGAGCCAAGCACCAGCACAAGCGCCACTGCCACCATACGCAGCACGTGGCAAAGGCTCAGGGATGATATGTTTGCGTTAGATTTCTTCATCGCTTACTATTATTTAATAATGTATACAAATGTGGCACCAACCTTTATTGGAGCCCACTGCCACTTCTTTACATTAACCTGCTCGGGCTCGGCACTGCCCTTGGCATACGACTTCTCGTGGCGATAGACCTGTCCTGCACCTATGGTTGCCTCAAGGCTCCAATGGCGGCTCAGCACAAAACTATAGCCATACGTCAAGCCCGCACCAAAGGCGTCGCCCTTATGGCAGGCTTGGTCCTTGGTGATGTCGTAGTTGGCACCGATGCCAGCCAAGCCAATGAAGTGGCCAGCCTGCGGACGCGCACTAAACCAGTAGCGCATCTCGGGTGTGAACATTATGGCGTTGACGTCGTTCTTGCCAACGTTAAGAAAGCTGTATGTTCCCTCAAAGTTGAATGTCAGGTGGCGGTTGACACGTAGCTCAACGCCAAGGTTTGGACTCATAGCCGCCCAATACAGAGCGTTGGTCTTCAACCCAATGCGCTGGGCATTAGCCGTAAATACACTAAACAAAACCGCCAATGTAAAGACAGCGCGCAAATGATTTTGCACAAGATGTTTTAACTTAATGTTATCCATTCGTGATTATTATTTTACTTGTGATATGCAAAAGTACACATAAAGGTGCTAAAAACCTACGCTAATTAGGAAATAATAAGTAATTTTGCAGCGTGCCAGACGATATTGGCACCAATACAAGCAAACATAGAATTATTATTATGAAATTATTGAAGAATAGAACCACTGCAATAGTAATGCTTGCAGTGATTTTTGTAGCAACCACACTATTCTGTACCACTGCTATGGCAGCCCAACCTGCCACCGCAGCCGACGACCCTACGATGACCGAGCTTATGCAGAACGATGGCGGAGGGTTTCACCAGGTGCTCAAGACCAAATTTATTGAGGGCAACGCCTCGTTTATGTCGCTTGTTGCCATAGCCTTGGTGCTTGGCTTGTCGTTCTGCATAGAGCGCATATTGTACCTCAGTCTGTCGGAGATTAACGCCAAGCGCTTCATGGCTTCGGTAGACGCCAAGATAGCCGAGGGCGACATCGAGGGCGCAAAGACACTGTGCCGCGACACTCGCGGACCTGTGGCTTCAATCTGCTATCAAGGACTGCTGCGCATATCTACACCTATCGAGGATATAGAGCGGTCGGTGGCAGCGTATGGTTCGGTTCAGGCTGCCAACCTTGAGCGTGGCTGTTCGTGGATAACGCTGTTTATAGCAATGGCTCCGTCGTTGGGATTCCTCGGCACGGTGATTGGCATGGTTATGGCGTTTGAGCAGATACAGCTGGCTGGCGACATCAATCCAACCATCGTTGCGGCTGGTATGAAGGTGGCGCTTATCACCACTATCTTCGGCATCATCGTGGCATTGATACTGCAGCTGTTCTACAACTATATACTATCCAAGATAGACCACCTTACAGCACAGATGGAGGAGAGCGCCATAACGCTGCTCGACACCGTACTGAAGTATAAGGAGAAGCACAACGCTGCATTGTAGGAGCTTAATCTTCATAATGTAGAAACTTCATCTTCATATCATAATGAATAAAAAAAGGAGACATCGGATTTGAATTATCAAATTCCTTTGTCTCCTTTATATTTTAAAAAGGGCCGCCCAGTGATGTGATGAAACTCCGAGTATACAAGATTTGAGAGCTCTCCGCCTTTGTAATCCACCGGCTTTACAGCTTAGTCCACTGAGGGTTTTATATGGCCCGCCATTAGCAAGAGAAGTCTTCTCGGTTTCGATTTTTTTATTGATGAGTATCCCGATCGAACTGGCACGACCCGTGTTCTATTGAGTCGGCATTACGTTTTTCGTAGTGCAAAGTTACTACTTTAAAGCGATACAACAAAATGTTTGCAACATAAGTTTAGGATTGCAGCATTTTTTCTGCCTAAAATCTAACAACTAATAGAATTATTTTATATCTTTGCAACAGATTACTAAAATGTAAATATTACAATCTTTAAATACTTACTATGCCTAATACAAATATATTAAATAAGGTGATACACTTCTATGTGGACGGATTTCGCAATATGACTGTAGGGCGTGTGCTATGGACAGTTATACTGATAAAGCTTGCCGTAATATTTCTTGTGCTTAAGCTCTTTTTCTTTCCAGACGTGCTTGGGCAGAAAGCCAAGGGCGGCGACCGTGCCGGATATGTGGCTGGCGAGCTTATAAAGCGCTGACCTTAGGACGAAC
>USCM01000043.1 GCA_900553155.1 uncultured Prevotella sp.
CTTCTTCGGTGCCGACTTCTACCTTGGCGACACTATAGACCAGTTTGAAAAGCCTGTCCGCACTACCGTAAACGGTAAGACTGTGGTTGAGAAGAAGACCCCGTCAAAGGGTGTGCTCGTTGTTTCGGAGAAGCAATTCAAGGCTCTTGCCGACCGACATCCCGACTACAACTTCGCGCATGTGGCTACATTAAAGGGTCGTGTGTCCGAGTTGAAGGACAATATAAGCTTCTATCGCTTCAGCATGAAGACGAAGTAGAAATCTTTATGGAATATAATAATTAAAACAATGCGGGCTGAAAGCGCAAATAGCGCTTTCAGCCCGCATTGTTTCAACTACTTATCCGCCCCCACTTTCTTATCCACAAAATAGCGTGGGCGGCGCTTAACCTCAGTATATATCTTGCCGATATATACACCAGTTATACCTACACCAGTTGTTATCACACCGCCGATGAACCACATCGACACCATAAGCGAGGTCCAACCCTCGATTGTCTTGCCCATAAAATGCTCGTACAGACCATATATAATGGTAAGCAACGATATGAGCGTCATTGTCAGTCCGGCAAACGTGATGAACTTAAGCGGAGCCGTAGAGAATGATGTTATGCCGTCGATAGAGAACGAGAGCATCTTCTTTAGAGGATATTTCGACTCGCCCGCCGTACGTGCCGTGCGGTTGTAATAGACGTAGCCCTCGCTGAATCCCAATCTTCGCACCATGCCACGAAGAAACATATTGCGCTCCGGATATTGCATCAAAGCCTGCACAGCGCGCTCGCTCATAAGGCGGAAGTCGGCATGATTGTATATTATCTCGGGGTCGGCAGTCTGCATCAGTCGGTAGAAAGCCTGGGCAGAGGCACGCTTAAACCACGTGTCGGTCTTGCGTTCCTGGCGCACGCCGTACACAATGTCCTTGCCGTCGAGCCACTGTTTGCACATATCTATAATGGCGTTCTCGTCGTCCTGCAAGTCGGCGTCTATCGAGACCATAGCTCCACACGTGCCAACACTCTCCTGCAGACCAGCCCAGAGAGCACCCTGGTGTCCCTCGTTGTGTGCAAGCTTTATGCCCACCACATTGTTGTGGGCATGGGCAAACTGCTCTATAAGCTGCCACGTGTTGTCGCGGCTACCGTCGTCTACAAGCACAAGCCGCCCGTCGACACCGGTTTCAAGCTTCAATCGCGAAAGCATCGTTTGCAACTTGCCCATCGACCAAGGCAACACTTCCTCCTCGTTATAGCAAGGAATTATGATATTTACGGTCTTACTTGTTTGCATAATGTGTTATTTAATTGGGATGTTATGTAAATGAATGATTGCGATGTTAGTTCTGGGTGATGATATGCACGTCTCTCTGCGGGAACGGAATCTCGATGTGGTGCTCGTTGAGCGTGTTGTATATCGCCTCCTTCACCTCACCTGTCTTGCCGAACTTCTCCTCAACAAGAACCCAATAGGTAACAAAGAGATTAACCGAGTTGTCGCCAAACTCGTCGAACACCACACTGATAGGCTTGTTCGTGTCTATAATGTCGCGTCCGTCGGCTGTCTGCGCCGCCTTCGACTTGACCGCCGCTATAAGCATCTGCCTAACCTCCTCGACATTAGAGCCATAGGCTACACCCACCGGAATCTTGACCATCTCGTACGAATGGTTCTTTGTGATGTTCTTGAAGTTCTTGCTGAAGAGCGAGCTGTTGAGGAATGCTATGACGCAACCGTCTGCCGTAAGCAGCTGTGTGCTCTGATAGGTTATGCTGTCTACCTTGCCACGTATGCCGTCGCACTCGATAAAGTCGCCCACACGCACACGTCCTGTCATAAGCGATATGCCGTAGAAGAAGTTCTCAAGCAGGTCTTTCATGGCAAAACCAACACCAGTAGCCAAGCCTGCCGATATAACCGACACAGCCGTAGAAGGTATCTTGAGCATCTTTACGGATATGATGGCATACAGTCCCCAGCAGCAGATGGCTATCACATTGTTGG
Source organism: uncultured Prevotella sp. (assembly GCA_900553155.1). Taxonomy (GTDB): domain Bacteria; phylum Bacteroidota; class Bacteroidia; order Bacteroidales; family Bacteroidaceae; genus Prevotella. The sequence continues at coordinate 2,002 of USCM01000043.1, forward strand.
CAAGGGTGAAGTTTGGCTTGCCGTTTACCACTATTCTCGACTTGTGATACTTATGGTAGAGAGCCTTTATAAGATAGTTGAGGTATCTGAAGATAAAGAACTGCGAGCACACCATAACTAATTTGTCGATAGAGAGCTGCACCACGCCAGTGACGTTAAGGAAGTTGAACTGGAATATCTTCCACACCGTCTCTGTAAGGTCAAACACATTTGCAGCCCACCATATAGACAACAGAACAGAGAACACACTCAGTACCGGAACAATAGCCATATACACCATATCGTAGAACCACGTAACGTTGATGTGCTTCTCGTGACTTACGGTTATGATGCTAAGCAGCGAGCCGCGTTTAGCCTTCTTGGCATCTTCTTCCGAGTGAATCTTATGCGACAGACGGTTCTTCTCGTATCGTCTTAGGAAGTCGTACACACAGGTGATGGTCTGTATGCAGCTCAACTGGAACATCCACCATATAAGCAGCTGAACCGACAGCAGCACATATCCATAGAGGGCAGATACGGTTGAGAACGCCATGATGACGAGCGATATCCACGTATAGAATATATCGTTGCGCGGGATATTGTTGTTGTGGCGGGTTATTACGTTCCACTGCCACAGCGTGAAGAGCAGCAATATCGGGGGAAATATCAGCGTGACGAGGTTGTTGGGTATGAAGATTATACGGAACGTAATCACGACGAACGATATAAGCATTACGGGTGTGTAGATGCGGAAGCCGCTCTTGATCTGGTCGCCCGACAAGCGTACAAGCAACGAGAAGAAGATAGCGCACAGCAGCCAGGCATACTCGATGAGCAGCTTGGACGCCATAAGGAAGAAGTTGTGGTACATAAACGAGCGCGCCACCATTATCGACACGGCAAAGATGAACATCGCCACGAAGAGAATGAGGCATACCTTCTTCTTCATAAAGTTGTCGGTGCGGAACCGCTTTGGCACAAGCCAGCGCACAAGCGCATTGCTGAGCAATGCCGCCAGCACAATATAGAACAACACAAATATAGACAAACCCACAACTATCGGGCCGCGCCACTGCGAGTAGACCTTGCGCTCCGAGCCGTCGGCGGTCTTAACCTTCTCGGTGTTGTACTTCTCGCTGACGTCGGCCTTGGCGTTGTGGTACGACATAGGCATTGTCGACAGCACCTCAAGGTAGTTCTGGTCGCCATTGACAAAGATGCTGTGCTGTATCTCGTTGTATCTACTAAGGGCATAATCGTTCACCTTCTTGAGCTTCTGCGACATACGCTTGTAGTGCTCGCTGTCCTTGATAACCGACTCGCGCATCTTGGTAAGATTGCGGCTCAGTGCCGCCACGTATGCCAGACAAGCCTTGCGGTCGGCCTGACCCACAGCGTCGAGCATGAAAGGCAGGCGCAATGGCTTGCCGTCCTTGGTCTTTACAAATTGTGGGTTGGGCGCTTTATGAAGCGAGTCCTTGCCCATCGGCTTTCTGTTGAGCGAGGGCGGAATGTTGCTAAGCGTCTCCATAAGATACTCATAGCGTTGTATCTCGGCGTCAAGACGCACCAGTATGCGGTCGTATGGCACACGGCGCTTGTTGAACTCGCGGTACATCTCGGTTGCCTCGTGGCAGGCATAGGTCATATCGAACGTAAAGTCTTGCTTCTGCGAGTATAGCATAAGGGCTATCTGGTCGCTGCGCTGCATAAGCGATATCATCTCCTTATGCTGAATCTGGTTGTACGCCGAATAGCGTGCAAGGTTCTGTCGCTGCTCGCCGAAGGATGTCTCAAGCTCGGCACGCAGTACGGATAGGGTCGATTTCAGATTCTTCTCTTTTAGCACTGCGCCTGCTTGCAAGGCAACGCAGAATGTGAACAGCAGACACACAAGGCGCCTAAATAGTTTCGTACTCATATAATTATAATTGTTTGAATATGTTGTATGTGCATATACAACAAGTGAATTGCGTTAATTGATTGACTTGCAAATGTAAGTTTTTTTTTGCAAAGAAAGGGCGTATTCGCCATATTTTTCGACCATTGTAATATCAACAATCGAAAAATACGGCAAATACGCCCTTTTTGTTAGGTTGTCCCGAGGGTGCTTTTAAGCAGCGCCGAGCGGATGTCTACACCTTCTCTTCAGGCTTCTTCGGACTGGTGTACGACGGAGCCTCTACCACACGCAAGCCAGAGAGTAGCGTCTTGATGTGCTTGCCGGTGTTCTTGTCGATAGTGGTTTCGGGCATAAACACGATGTGAGTGCTCTTGACATTGGCTGCGGTAAACTCCTTTGCGGTTTCGGCGGGAACAGTGGTTAGCCCCACCTTAAACTGTCCGATGCCGTCGAGCTTGACGATGTTGCCACGCTGCAACTCTATCTTCAACACCTCCGAAAGCTCGGTTAGCACAGCCATAACGTCCGAGTGCTTAACGGTACTGTTGGCCTGCATGGTCTTTGCGATGTCATTAAGGGTTATCACCTCCTTGTGAGCTGCACGTGCATAATACTTACCTACGAAGTTGCCCTTACGCTTGTTCTGATAAACTCTGTAATTTACTGCCATAGTTTTTTGTGTTTTAAATGGTTAATTAATAGTTTTTGTATTGTTTCTGATTACGTTTGCAAAGGTATAACATAGCGCAGGCGATGTCAAGTGTTTATGGTATTTATTTTCAAAAAAAATTGAAAAAACGTATTTTTAGGTCTTTTTGGTGTTGCTTTTTGTCCTTTTTTGCGTTTTATATTCATAAAAGCACTACCTTTGCAAACATATATAATATTAATGTGTGTGTCTTTCCTTGCCACAAGGGACAGCATGTTTATACAATCAAAACCTACATTTCATGAAACTAAGAAAACTTTTAGTGGCAGTCCTCGCTGTTTTTGCAGGACTTGCCCAGGCACAGCAGATGCCGCCAATTCCTGCCGATCCGGATGTGCGAGTTGGTAAGCTTGACAACGGTTTGACCTACTACATCCGCCACAACAACTGGCCGGAGAATCGTGCCGACTTCTACATAGCGCAGAAGGTGGGTGCCATTCAGGAGGAAGAGTCGCAGCGTGGCTTGGCCCACTTCCTCGAGCACATGTGCTTCAACGGCACAAAGCACTTCCCTGGAAATGGTGTCATCCGTTTCTGCGAGAGCATCGGTGTGCAGTTTGGCGGCGACCTCAACGCCTATACATCAATCGACCAGACTGTATACAACATCTCCAACGTGCCTACAACACGCCAGTCGGCTCTCGACTCGTGCTTGCTTATCCTCAGCGACTGGGCTGGAAACCTCACCCTCGACCCTAAGGAGATAGACGAGGAGCGTGGCGTTATACACGAGGAGTGGCGTCTGCGCACAAGCGCATCGAGCCGTATGTTCGAGCGCAACCTGCCTAAGCTCTACCCAGGCTCTAAGTACGGTGTGCGCTATCCGATTGGTTTGATGTCGGTTATCGACAACTTCAAGTACAAGGAGCTGTCCGACTACTACCACAAGTGGTACCACCCGCATAACCAGGCCATCGTTGTTGTGGGCGACGTGGATGTAGACCACACCGAGGCAGAGATAAAGAAGCTCTTCGGCTCATTCAAGAGCCCAGCCAATGCAGCCCCCGTTGTAGACGAGCAGGTGCCCGACAACGCACAGCCTATCGTCGTTATCGACAAGGACAAGGAGCAGCAGGCAAGCGGCGTTGAGCTTATCATCAAGCACGACGCTTATCCCGACTCGCTCAAGGGCGACGTTAGCTACCTTATATATAAGTATGCCAACCGTGCTGCCATAACCATGCTCAACGACCGTTTGCAGGAGAAGGCTCTCGACGCCAACTGCCCATACGTATCGTCAAGCGCCACCGACGGCCAGTACATCTTTGCCAAGACCAAGGATGCCTTCGACCTCTCAGCCGACCCCAAGGACCTCGGCAAGACAGTAGAGAGCCTTAAGGCTGCCTATGTAGAGGCTCTGCGCGCCGCACGCTTTGGCTTCACAGCTACCGAGTATGCCCGCTTCAAGGACAACTTCCTTAGCGTTCTCGACAAGCAATACAGCAACAAGGACAAGCGTCCTAACGGCTCTCTCTACCGCGACCTCGTAGACAACTTCCTTGAGAACGAGCCAATGCCTTCTATCGATTTCACATATCCTGTAATGAAGCAGATTGTTCCGATGATTCCGGTTGAGGCTATCAACGAGATGATGAAGGAGCTGGTACCCGAGAACGACAGCAACGTCGTTATCATAAACTTCAACAACGAGGCTGAGGGCAATGTTTATCCTACAGAGGCACAGTTCCTTGAGGCTCTTAAGGCTGCCCGTGCCGAGAACATCACAGCCTACGTGGACAACGTCAAGAACGAGCCTATCATGACAACAAAGCCTAAGGCTGGCTCTATCAAGAAGGAAGTGAAGAACGACAAGCTGGGCTACACACAGCTCACACTGTCTAACGGTGCCACAGTTGTTATCAAGCACACCGACTTCAAGAAGGACCAGGTAGTGCTCTCGGGCCGTGGCTTCGGCGGCAACTCGCTCTACGGCAAGGCCGACTTTGCCAACCTCCAGATGTTTGACGACGTTATCGACGCAAGCGGTTTGGGCAACTTCTCGTCTAACGAGCTTCAGAAGGCTCTCGCCGGAAAGATAGCCAACGCACGCATGTCGATGAGCCAGCTCTCTACAAACATTGCCGGCAGCTCTACACCGAAGGACCTTGAGACAATGTTGCAGCTTGTATACCTCTACTTCACCAACATCAACAAGGACCAGAAGTCGATTGACAACCTTATGGGTCAGTACGAGGTACAGCTCAAGAACCGCGAACTCAACCCCGACATCGCCTTCAGCGACTCGCTTACAGCTACCATGTACGGCCACAACCCACGTGTTGCGCCTATGACAATAGACCGTCTTAAGGACGTCAACTACGACCGCATTCTCCAGATTGCAAAGGAGCGCACAGCCAATGCCAAGGCTTGGACCTTCGAGATTGTGGGCAACTTTGACGAGGCTACCATCCGTCCGCTCATCTGCCAGTACCTCGCAGCTCTGCCTGCAAAGGGCAAGGTGGTTAAGGGCAAGCGCGAGATTAACCCTGTAAAGGGCGAGATTAGCAACATCTTCAAGCGCAAGCAGGAGACACCAAAGGCTACTGCCTACATGATGTGGCACAACGATGTAATGCCTTACACACTGAAGAATGCCATCTGTGCCGACATCGCCGGACAGGTGCTCTCTATGGAATATCTCGCCAAGATTCGTGAGAAGGAAAGCGCAGCCTACTCGGTTGGCGCACAGGGTGGCGCCACATTGGGCGACGACAACTACCGTATGTTCCAGATCTTTGCCTACTGCCCAATGAAGCCTGAGAAGAAGGACGTGGCTGTGAAGATTCTGAACGACGAGGTTAAGACACTCGAAACCACTTGCGACCCTGCCAAGTTCCAGAAGTGCAAGGAGTTTGTCCTCAAGCAGAACGGCGACCAGGTTAAGACCAACGGCTACTGGCTTGGTGTACTTGCCGATAACACTCAATACGGATTCGACTCGCACAGCGACTACGTCAAGACCGTCGAGGCTCTCACACCGCAGGATATCTGCAACTTCGTCAAGGAGTTTAACAAGGCTGGCAACCACGTCACCGTAATGATTTTGCCAGAGTAAAGCATAACATAGCCAACCGGCTATAAACCCAATCCGCAAAGCGGTTCCTATACATTATATATAATATAGGTTCGGCTTTGCGGATTTTTGTGTTCATACCTTTTTAAGTCCATTGGCATACATATCGACACACGTAAACACTAAACAACCTTAAAAATACCTCTATTAATCAATAATTTGCATAATTATAGTCCTAAAAGTAGCCTTATTTGCGGATTTCTGCTTAAATTTGCAGCTAAAAACAATAAGTCAGAGTATAATGAAAAGTAAGTTCGCAGCTTTGTTCCTGCTGTTTGCAACAGTATTTGTGCTGGCATCCTGCCTCAGCACCGACGACAACTACACATACAACGATGATAGTGCCATAACAAGCTTCTCCATTTCTTCGGGCAAGCAGTATGTGCACGTAAAGTCATCGACCGGTGGCGACAGCCTTGTCGTCAAAGACCTCACACTAAGTAGCTACAAGTTCTACATCGACCAGGTAAAGTGCGAGATTTACAATCCCGACTCGCTGCCCTGCGGCGTCGACGCTGCCAAGCTTCTATGCTCGGTATCGAGCGTCAACTCGGGTGTGGTGGTGATAAAGAATGTCGACAGCGACACACTGAAATACGTAACAACAACCGACTCGCTCGACTTCTCGCAAGACCGCGAGCTCCAGGTATACAGCAACTCGATGGCTGGCATACGCAAGTACAAGGTACACGTCAACGTGCATAAGGAGTTTGCCGACTCGTTTGCATGGCATGCCATGCCCGTATGCGAGACTCTCAAGGCTCTCAAGGCTGTGCGCGCCATAGCATTGGGCAACAAGATGCTGCTCTTTGGTACCGACGGCACGCAGACACGCCTCTTCGTAAGCGAGGGCAACGGCTGGAACGAGTCGAACACCTTGTTTGCAGCCGACACCTACCGCAGCGTTGTAGCCAAGGAGGGCGTGGCATATCTTAGCGACGGCGGCAACATCATGAGCACCACCGACGGCGGCACATGGACCACAGTGGCTACAGCATCCGGCATAACCCGTCTTGTGGCAGCAAGCCCAATTCGCCTTTACGGATATGCAGCCGACGGCCGCCTTATGGCGTCTGCCGACAACGGCAGCACATGGGTAGTCAGCACCATAGACGACGAGCTGTCGCTCCTGCCTACCGACGAGACAGCCTACGTGTCGATGCCTGTCAAGACCAACAGCCTTACCAACCGCGTGCTGCTTATAGGCACACGCGACAAGAGCCAGTACCCCACCGACACCACCCCACACATCTGGGGCAAGATAGACGAGGGTGCCGACAACAGCGACAACCAGCCGTGGCTATACTACACCGTAGACCAGCAGAACAAGCACACAGCACCGATGCTGAGCGGCATCTCTGCCCTCTACTACGACAGCCGCTTGCTGCTTGTGGGCTGCAAGGAAGGCAAGAAGCCCACAACATACAAGTCGCTCGACAACGGCATTACATGGTATGCCGACACTACAACAATAGTTCTGCCCGACGACTTTGCCAACGGCGAGACCGCCAACGGCTCTGCAGCTGCCTACGCTGTGGCTGCCGACCAAAGCAACGTGCTGTGGCTTGTCAATGCCAAGAACGGCATGACATGGCGCGGACGTGTCAACCGCCTCGGCTGGAAGCACGAGCAGACAAGCTTCTAACATATCGCGCTGCCTGACCTAAGGCTCGCAGACAGCGACAATAAAGAAAAAAACGAATGAAGAAAACCCTCAACATAGTGCTCACGGCACTGCTGCTATCTATCGCGTCTGTGCCTGCCAATGCGCAGACCGACTACGAATATCGCATGGAGATAGGCGGCGGAGTGGGCCTTATGGCTTACGAGGGCGACTTCAACGGCAGCATCCTGCACAATATGCAGCCGTCGGCATCGCTTATGCTTCGCCGTGTAATAAACCCATACATGGACCTTCGCCTTGCGGCATCGTACGGCAAGCTCAAGGGGTCGTCCAAGGACGTAAAGACGTATCTGCCACAATATCAAGACACGCAGTACGACTTCTCTACCACCCTGGTAGACCTCAGCGCCACATACGAGTACAACTTCTGGCCATACGGCACCGGCAACGACTACCGCGGAGCACAACGTCTTACACCCTTCATATTTGCCGGAATAGGCACCACCTACGCATCCACACCCACGGGCAACGTGTTTACAGCCAACCTGCCCCTCGGCTTGGGCGTAAAGTATAAGGTGGCACCACGCCTGAACCTCGGCATTGAATGGGCTATACACTTCTCGCTAAACGACAAGCTCGACGGCATAGCCGACCCCTACGGCATACAGAGCACCGGAATGTTTAAGAACACCGACTGCTTCTCGGCACTGCAACTCACTCTGACGTACAGCTTCATGCCAAAATGCCGAACTTGCCACAACGACGACGATTAACAAAACATATCCACTCAATATGCAACTCGATACTAACAACATACCACAGCACATAGCCATCATCATGGACGGCAATGGACGCTGGGCTGCCGAAAAGGGCAAGCCACGCAGCTTCGGACATCAGGCTGGTGTCGACACCGTGCGACGCATCACATCCGAGTGTACACGTCTCGGCGTGAAGTATCTTACGCTGTACACCTTCTCTACCGAGAACTGGAACCGCCCCGCTACCGAGGTGGCTGCACTTATGGGCCTTGTGCTCACATCACTTGAGGACGAGATATTTATGAAGAACAACGTGCGGTTCCGCGTTATAGGCGACCTTAAGCGTCTGCCCGAGGAGGTTAGGCAGAAGCTGCACGAGACCGAGGAGCACACTGCAGCCAACACAGCCATGACTATGGTTATAGCCTTAAGCTACTCGTCGCGCTGGGAGATAACCGAGGCTACCCGACAGATAGCCAACGAGGTTAAGGCAGGAACCCTAACCCCCGCCGACATCAACGAGGACACGATTGCACAGCACATGGCTACAGCCTTTATGCCCGACCCCGACCTCCTTATACGCACCGGAGGCGAAGAGCGCATAAGCAACTACCTCTTGTGGCAGATAGCCTACTCGGAGCTGTACTTCTGCGACACCTTCTGGCCCGACTTCAGCGAGGAAGAACTACAACGAGCCATTGCCAACTATCAGCAGCGCCAACGCCGATTCGGAAAGACCGGCGCACAGATAGAAGAGGCTAAGTAAATCCCCCTAAAACATCAAGAAGAAGACAAATATAACAATAAGATAGACCAATGAACATTACAAAGGTGTTGACCACACTCTGCATCCTTGCATGCAGCGTCATTGCTAAGGCGCAGGACAAAATAGTTTACCCGGACATATCGTATGCCGGCACACCGCGTACCGTGACCGTTGCCGGTCTTGCCGTGTCGGGAGCCGAGGGATACGAGGACTATATGCTCACCGGCATCTCAGGCCTTACCATAGGCGAGGAGAT
>USCM01000044.1 GCA_900553155.1 uncultured Prevotella sp.
CTCAGTTGCGCAACTGGGTGAACAACCTCGGACCTAAGGACACTATCTATGTGTGCAAGGGAGGTACCATCGACGACGAGAAGAACATCATCAAGCGCATCAACGGCAAGCTCATCGTGCCTAAGTACTTCTTTACAGCTGTGCTGCGCAAGTTCTACGTCAATGGCAAGTACGAGTATCTCGCCGTGGGCTACTGGTGCGACCAGACCAACGAATACCGCACCGACGAGAAGATAAAGAATCACTGCATGTCCATCGAGAAGCTGCAGCAGCTCACCGGCATCGACTTCTTCTGCAACCTGCCCGACGATATTGAGAAGAGGGTAGAGGGTAGCTTCAGCGCAAGCCAATGGAAGTGGTTTGACAATTAATGGCGAGTAGCTGTTTGTCGGGGTGATGCTGACGTTTTAATATTCGTATAATGAACGTATAATATTCTATCGTTCATTATACGAACTATCCCCTTTTACCTTTTCACGCTTTGTAAAGCAAACCCTTTCGTTTTATGTCTTTTTGATATTTTCTTGCCAATTTATTTTGCTCATTAGTAATTATTATATACCTTTGCAATTGCAACTGTAAAATAAAAGAATAATCAAAACTGCATACGATGAGCACACTTATTCGTCCAGAACATTATCGTGCCTTGCTCAACACCTATAAAACCGAGCAGGGCATCAAGCTTATAAAAGACTTCTTCCAGCAGAACCTCGCCACCGAGCTACGTCTGCGCCGCGTCACCGCACCGCTGTTTGTGCTACAGGGACTCGGCATCAACGACGACCTCAATGGTGTGGAGCGTCCTGTTACATTCCCCATAAAGGACCTCGGCGACCAGAAGGCAGAGGTGGTACACTCGCTTGCCAAGTGGAAGCGCCTTACACTTGCCGAGTATCAGGTGCAGCCGGGCTACGGCGTATACACCGATATGAACGCCATCCGAGCCGACGAAGAGCTCGACAACCTCCACTCGCTGTACGTAGACCAGTGGGACTGGGAGGCTGTCATCACCCAGCACCAGCGCACACTCGCCTTCCTTAAGGACGTGGTGCAGCGCATATACGCCGCCATACGACGCACCGAATACCTCGTGTGCGAGACATACGAGCAAATAAGACCCTTCCTACCGGAGGACATACACTTCATCCACAGCGAAGACCTGCTTGCCATGTACCCCGACCTCTCGCCTAAAGAACGCGAGGACGCTATCTGCAAGAAGTACGGAGCAGTATTTATAATAGGTATCGGAGGCAAGCTTGCCAACGGCGAGAAGCACGACGGACGCGCACCCGACTACGACGACTGGTCGACTATTGCCGAGAACGGCAAGGCAGGTCTCAACGGCGACATCCTCATCTGGTACCCAGTGCTGCAGCGCTCGTTCGAGCTGTCGTCTATGGGTATACGTGTAGACTGCGAGGCACTGAAGCGTCAGCTAAAGATTGAGGGCAAGGAAGACCGAGCCTCGCTCTACTTCCACCGCCGCTTGCTCAACAACGAGCTGCCCCTGTCGGTAGGCGGTGGCATCGGACAGAGCCGTCTCTGCATGGTTCTGTTGCACAAGGCACACATTGGAGAGATTCAGGCTTCTATATGGCCTGACGATATGCGCAGAGAATGCGCTTCCCTTGGAATGCCGCTGATATAGAGATATTGGCGAAGAGAATATTACTGTTATATGAAACAACGCCGCCTGTTGAGCTTAACAGACGGCGTTGTGGTGTTTATTAGTAACGCTAAATCTTTATTTGGCAGGATGCCTTATCCTTCGGTTATAACCACCGTTACACCTCGTGCAGCCTGCGCTCCCATAACGAGAGCCTGCTCGATGTCGGCAGTTTTAGACGGACCCGATATAAAGGTGCCAAGCCCCGTGGCAGGCATCTCTATCCTTGCGTAAGCCTCGTGCATATTGTTCACGATGCCACTCTTGGGCAACACTATCACAAGATACTCGGCGATGAAGCACACCGCCTTCTCCTTCATGCTTTGCGGAATCCACACACAGCCATTCTCAGCCACGCCTATCTGTCCGCGCACCACGCCAACGTCGGTGCCGTTAAGATTCTGTGCCTCTGCCACGGTGTCGGGATTGAGGGTGGCAATAGACAGCTCGGCTATGTCGGAAGCTATAACCTTGGCGTCGGGATAAGCCCGGCGCACAATGCTGTCGAGGCCCTCGCCAGCCTGTGCCATCACCACCTGGGCGCCCACCGTCTTGCTTGCCTCTACAAATTGCGCCACGGTGTCGTCGTAGGCAATGCCCTTTATATCGTCCTTGGGCATATCATATTGCTCGCGCGTGTTACGGCGCAGCTTCTGTAAAAGTTCTTCTTTGTACATTTGGGTTTATTGCTTGTCTACTTGTTCTACTCGTCAACTCATCTTCTTGTCAACTCGTCTACTTACTTAACCTTTCCTTTCTTCCACATCGTTTGGAACGATTCGCGTGCAAAATGCGGCTTTTCGTGTCCAACTCCCCAGGGGTTGACGTAGCGGATGTGTGTCAAGCCGTCTGGAATGACGTTAGCCAAAGGAGCCAACTTCAGTGCCGAGGCATACAGATGCGGATGCTCAAACAGCACCTCCATACCCTCCGACATAATCTTCTTCATAGGGTCGGCACGGTGCAGCGAGTCGAGCTTCTGTCGCCACAGGTACACCTGCGAGCCAGGACCAACCTTCGTAGGGCACACATTGTCGCACGAGAGGCACAGCGTGCAAGCCGACACGTTGTCGCTGTAGCGGCTGGCATCGCGCAGCATACCAAGGTTTATGCCTATCGGACCAGGTATGAAGTAGGTGTACGAGTAGCCACCCGAGCGGCGGTACACCGGACAGGTGTTCATGCACGAGCCGCAGCGTATGCACTTAAGCGTCTGCCAGTGGTCGGGGTCGGCAAGGATGTCGCTTCGTCCGTTGTCCACAAGTATCACGTGCATCTCGGCTCCGGGACGAGCCTGACGAAAGTGGGAGGTGTAGGCTGTGGTAGGCTGGCCCGTTGCCGATCGGCACAGCAGTCGCTGGAACACAGCCACCGAGCTGTAGTCGGGCACAATCTTCTCAATACCCATAGCCACAAGGTGCAGCTTAGGCATGGATGTCGACATGTCGGCGTTGCCCTCGTTGGTGCACACCACGATGTCGCCGGTCTTGGCAACACCAAAGTTGCAGCCCGTCATGCCAGCCCCAGCCTCCATAAACTGGTTGCGCAGATGCTGTCGTGCGCAGCGTGTAAGGTAGGTAGGGTCGTAGTTGCCAATCTCCTTGCTTATGCCCTTCTCCTCAAACATCTTGCCCACCTCCTCGCGCTTGAGGTGTATGGCAGGCATAACGATATGGCTGGGCTTCTGGTGCAGCAGTTGCAGTATGCGCTCGCCAAGGTCGGTCTCCACCACGTCTATGCCGTTCTGCTCGAGGTAGGGGTTCATGCCGCACTCCTCTGTAAGCATCGACTTCGACTTAACCATCTTCTTCACCCCGTGCTTGCGCAGAATGTCGAGCACCGTATTGTTGAACTGGTCGGCATCCTTAGCCCAATGCACTATCACGCCGCGGCTCTCGAGTTGTGCGGCAAACTGCTCAAGATAGTCGGCAAGGTGCGTAATGGTGTGGCGCTTTATCTGGTTGGCATGTTCGCGCAGGTCCTCCCATTCGGGCAGACCGGCAGCCATGGCATCGCGCTTTTGTCTTAACGCCCAGAATGTGGCGTCGTGCCATGATGTCTTCTCTTTGTTCTGGTTGAAGCGTTGAGCCGCTTCGCTGTGTAGTGTACTCATAATCCAGCTGCTAATATCTGTACTACGTGGATAAACTTAATAGGTTTTTTCTCTCTCTTTGCTATACCTTGCATGTGCATCAGGCACGACGAGTCGGGACCGGTAATATATTCGGCTCCAGTAGCCATGTGTCGCGCTATCTTGTCCTCGCCCATACGTGTCGACACGTCGGGTTCCTCTACCGAGAACATGCCGCCAAATCCGCAGCACTCGTCCTTGCGCTCAGGCTCGCGTATGGTTATGCCCTCCACAAGGCGCAGCAGGTCTATAATCTTGTTAAACTGCGGCACGTTGCGCTCTGAAGGCGACGACAGGCCAAGCTCTCTTACGCCGTGGCACGAGTTGTGCACACTTACCACGTGCGGAAATTTCGACTTCAAGCCAGTAGGCTTAACAACATCGTGCAAAAACTCCACCACGTCCATAATCTTCTTGGACGTCAAACACTCGTGTCCTTCCTTAACCAGACGCGGATGGTAAAGCTTGACGAAGGCGGCACACGAAGCCGATGGTGCCACTACATAATCGTAGGCATCAAACAGCTGGTCAAAACGACTTGCTATGTTGTTTGCCTTCTCCTCGAATCCGGCATTTGCCATTGGCTGTCCGCAACAAGTTTGGTTGAGGGGATAGTCAACGTCAAGTCCAAGGCTCTTCAACAGCTTGAAAGTTGCAACGCCCACTTCCGGGTAGAGCGCATCGACATAGCAGGGTATAAACAATCCTATCTTCATAATGTTAAAAGTTATCCACCTTTAGTGTATCTCTTATATTTATTAATCGTTGCAAAAGTACAAATTTTGAATGGATTAGCAACAACATATTCAAAGAAGTGTTGCTTATGTTTTGTTTTTTCTCACATTTTATAATGTCTTCTATATTTCTTTTTTAGTTTTCCTAAAAAAGTGGCTAATCTGCCAGTATTTATATATTGGGCTGATTATCAATGGTATATGGTCTGTCACTTCGCCTCCGGCAGCCCTCAATGTGCCATGCTATCTGCCAGCCCCAGCGCCAATGTGCCAGCAAGATGGCGTATTAATGATTATATCGTGTAATTGGCGTTAATGCTTTAATCGTGTAATTGAAGTTAATGCCTTAATCGTATAATTGACGTTAATACGCTGGTTTGTGCAATGAGGGTGTGTCAAAAGTCGCAAGTAGCAAGGCTCAATTGCACAGCAATAAAGGTTCGGCCGCACAATTTTAAAGGCTCGGTAATACTGTTACAAAGGCTCGGTAATGATATTACAAAGCAGAGATGACGATAGAGTGGGGGATAATCTGCGTATACATGGGGGGACGAGGGCGTCCCCCACTCCTTAAAAATTGCATGTGGCTGGTAGATACCCTGCTACATAGACCTCATAAAATTATGATGTGACAGCCATTAATACTCTGTGTATCAACGCTATAGACGAATACTGGCAGATTGGCACTTAATTTTTTAAAACAAACTTTTTTTATTTAGCAACAAGTGCATACAACGACTTATAGTCCTTCACTACATCATAGATATAGCCATTGCCGCTGATAGCCTTGAAGTGGCGACGGGCACACTCTATCTTGCTGCCTTCGGAGCCACGTATCTGACTCTCCCTCAAGTCGTCGCCCTTGGTTTCTGCCACAAAATAGACGTGTTTGACGCTGCCTTCACGAAATGCTACAGCCCAGTCGGGGTTGTACTTGCCCATAGGTGTGTTGATGTAGAAGCCGTTAGGTAACTTGGTGTAGACCACCACATCGTCTTCATGCTCCAACGATTCGGCAAAATGCTTCTCCGTGTTCATGCTGTCAAGCACAACAAGATCGTAGAGCGACTTGGTAGACTCGATGGCGTTGATGCCCAACTTGCCACGAAGCATATTCTCGGTGAAGATGTCGGTAGAAAACTCGTCGTTGAGTTTCTCATACCTTATGCACTGTATAACGGCAAGTGCCTTGCAGTCGTTTATTATCAAGCCAGCCTTGATGATAAACTCCTCTGGATTCATCTTGAACATAGAGAAGGTCGAGGGTTGTATGCCCTTAAGTATAGCCACTATGGTCTTACGTGTTAGCCCCGTAGCCGATACAAGCTTGCCTATAAGGTCGTATGCCACTCCTCTGCCTATAGCTTCCGTCACACGTATGGTACGAGTGTTGCCCTGCGTCATGGCCATACCAGCCTGCAACGCCTCCTTGTCCATGACGTTGTTGAGCAAGCCTCCTTCTACCACAATGCGTATCTCGGTAACCTTAAGCTTGTCGTCCAAAGCCTTGACAGCTTTCTTTACAAGGTCGGTTGTGTCGAAGTCCACCTGGTAGTAGGTGCGCTGATTGATGCGCTTCCACAGCTGCTGAAACTCCTTCTTCTCAAAGTTGGCTTTCTGGAATGTAGCCATCTTGGGTTTGCGTGCATCTTCAGGCTTTACGGCAGAAGGGTCGAAGATGGTATCGAGAGCGGCTATAATGCCATCCTTCATGTCGTCCACCTTGTCAAAGCAGAGAGTGCCATTACGCTTATCCTCATAATATTGCGCAGTAAGAGCGCCGTCGTCGTCCACGTAATTGTTGCGCACCAGCGTGTTGTAGACGGCACGTGCCTGTGCCAGGTCAAAATGTGCGTTGCTTCCGTCGGCCTTAGTATATGTTTTGCCAGCAAACAGATTGGGCGTGATGATGATTGGGCGGTCTGAACAAGCCTCAGCCATTTCGGTTTGCAATGCCTTTGCAAAGTCTTCATAACTCTCGCTGGCAATGACTGTAAGGATATTTGTATCGAAGACGTGCTCGCCCAAAACGTCGGCATCCTGGCGTTCGCCGTTCTGGTTTACACACAGACGCATACCTCGTCCCACCTCCTGTCGTTTCTTGGTTTCGTTGTCCGAGTTCTTCAAGGTGCATATCTGGAAAACGTTGGGGTTGTCCCAACCTTCCTTCAATGCCGAATGGGAGAAGATGAAACGCACCGGCTCCTTAAACGACAACAAACGCTCCTTGTCTTTCATAATAAGGTCGAAGGCACGCTCCTCGTTCTCGCCCTCCTTGTCCTTTGAGTCTACAGCCTTTCCCTTCTTGTCCATAGAGAAGTAGCCTTGATGCACCTTGGATGCCGCATTGCGAGGATCTGAAAGATAGCGCAGATAGGCTTCATCTGTAAATGTAGGCATCATTTCTGAAAGCACTCGGGCATATTCTTCCTCAAAAATCTTGGCAAACTTGCCCTTTGTATCCTCGCTGTCGTATAGGCGGTAGCTGTCTACATGGTCGATAAAGAAGAGGCTAAGCACCTTTATGTTCTGCCTGTACAACTGGCGCTCGCGCTCTATGTGTGTGCGTATGGTCTCGCGTATCTGTATGCGGCGTATATAGTCTTCGTTTACGCTGCCCACGGCTTCGCCCTCATGCAGCACCAAGCCGTTGACAAAGCGCACACAACCCTGCAAGCCGTCAATGCGCTCTACCACAAAGTTGTTGTCGTACTCTGCCAATTCGCCGCTATTCTGCCAAAGGTCGAAGCCTTCGCTCACCAACTTGCTGGCTTGCTTGACACCTGTACCCGTTTTTGCATCAAAGCTTAGGCGAGCCTGCGGATTGCCCTTGCCTATAACTATTTCTTCAAGATAGACGTAGCCGTTTGTGGCTGTAGAGCCTATCTGCTTTATGCCCTTAACCTCTATCTTCTTGACCAGCTTCTGGTTGTAGGCATCTATAGCGTCCAGTCGATACATCATGTTGTAGATGTCGTTCTTGCGGTGGGTGGCACTATAGAGCAGGGTGAAGAGCGGTGCAAACTGGGCAAGACCTTTACGGGTCTTGTTCTTCTTGTCGACACCAAGCACACTCTGCGGCTCGTCTATAATCATGATGGGATGACACTGGCTTAGAACGTCGATAGGCCTACGGCTGCCAAACTCGTCGCGGCGGTCGAAGATGATGCGGGCTGCCTTGTCGGCACGTGCTCCACGGCTCTTCTCCTCGTTCATAGACGAGTTGAAGGCTTGGGTGTTGATAATCATTACGTGCATGCCGGCGTCGCTGGCAAAGGCGTCTATCTTTGACAGTTGCTTTGAGTTGTATACAAAGTACTGCATGCGCTTGCCGTTATACTCTTGGGCAAAGTGCTCCTGCATGCTCTCAAAGCTTTTGAGCACACCCTCACGAATGGCGATGCTCGGCACCACCACTATAAACTTGGTCCAGCCATAGCGCTCGTTAAGCTCGTACATGGTCTTGATGTAGGTATAGGTCTTGCCGGTGCCCGTCTCCATCTCTATGGTGAAAGCCATGCCTACACCTTGTAGGTCTTGCAGATAGTCGACGGGTTTGATGCCCTGCTCGGTTTGCACGGCACGTACATTATCGCATATAGCCTCACGGGCCAGCACCACATTCTTGTTGCCAAAGCCCTCAAGCTTGAGCCAGTTGCGGTTGCGTCCTTGGTCGACGGTGTGGTCGCTCTGTCCATCGCTCTTAGGCTGCCCAATGAAGGCATTGGCAATGGAGCGGGCAGCCTCGGTCTGGAAGCGTTGATGTTTGTATCTTATTCGCATAGCTTTAAATCACTCTGATGTTCTTTACTACTTCCTGGTCGCTCCAGTCTAATATCTGCTTGAATGTCTCGTAGATGTTAATCTTGTCGGCATCCTTGTCGAAGCAACTGTCGCGGAAGATAACACGCAGCGGCATCTTCTCTGCCATAGCCTTTACCACATTCTCGGTTACGTTCTCGGCAAAGCAAGCCACAAGGTCGCCCTCGTTGACAGTGTATATAGTTTTGCCGTCCACTTGCTCTTGAGTCATAGACAGGGAGAGCTTGACACCCCAGTCGAGCATACAACCAAAGAGGAGGTCGAGCTCGCTGCGGTCTGCCTTGATATTGTTCAGGAATAGATCGAGCTGGTCTTGATTCCAATCCTTAGGCGAATGTTCCACGTTCTCGTAGTTGCTGTCGTCGAGACGGAAGACGCGGAAGCCGGTGTCAAGGTCTTTGGTTGTAAGAGGAGATTCCTCCTTGATTTTCTTGCCGGCTCTTCTTATTCTCTCCTTTGCTATTTCGGGGATGGTGTTATAACCAGCCTTTCTTGCCTCGCTATCTTCCGGTGTTTCTTCAGGAAGCTGAACCATGATGAACTTGCGGTTGCCTCCATCTTCGGCATTGAGCTGCATCACAGCGTGAGCGGTGGTGGCAGAGCCGGAGAAGAAGTCGAGGATGATGGAATTTGCAGAGAGATTTGCTATAGTCAAAATTCTGCTTATCAGACGTAAAGGTTTTGGACCATCAAAATAGCCTTTATTATCAAAGAGTTTTTTCAATTCCTGTCTTCCTTCTTGATTATGACCTACTTCCGTATATTTCCATATTGTTGTTGCGGTCATTCCTTGTTGAACATCACACAAGAATCTCTTAAGTCTAGGCATATTTCCACCTGTTTCCCCAAACCAAACTCTATTTTCCTGTATTAATTTATCCATGCGTTCCTTACTTGTAAACCAACATCTACCATTTGGAGGAGACATAACAGAACCGTTTGGTGTGACAATTTCATAGTCGTAATTAGCACTATATGTTTTTACCGTCATATTATCTGCCGTCCATGGTCCTCGTGGATCATTATCTGGATTTTTATAACGTGCATTAGCTTCTTCGGATCGTGGTAGAAGGCCTATTTGGAATTTGTCGATTGTTTTAGCAAATACCAACACATAATCATGACTATCAGAAAGGTATTTAGCATCATTTTTGGGTGCAAATGCTCTTTCCCAAATTATAGTTCCCACAAAATTTGAACAGCCAAAAATTTCATTAGAAATTTTCTTGAGATTTTCTTCTTCATGCTCATCTATACTAATAAAGATCACCCCATCCTCTTTTAGCAACGTTCTTGCCACCATCAATCTCGAATAAATCATAGAGCACCAATCCGAATGATAACGACCATTCGAATCTGTGTTCTTTTTATATTTATTCCCAAGTTCGTCTACCGCACCCGAAGCTTCAGCATACTCGTCGGCAGACATAGCAAAATCATCATGATAGACAAAGTCGTTGCCCGTATTGTATGGTGGGTCTATATATATCATCTTGACCTTGCCCAGATACGACTTCTGTAGTAGTTTGAGCACTTCGAGGTTATCGCCCTCTATATAAAGGTTCTGCGTATTGTCCCAATCCACGCTGTCCTCCACAACGGGGCGTAGGGTCTTGTTGGTAGGACGCAACACCTCTGCACGTGCAGCCTGCTTGCCCACCCAGTTGAACTCGTAGGCCTCGGGAGCATCCTCCACGGCATTATCGCCAAGTAGCTGGCGCAGCACGTCAAAGTTTACGGCACGTTTTACCCCCCCCCGATTCAATATCCTCTACCTCCGTAAAGCACGAAGGCGCAATCTGATAGAGCGCATCAAGATTGAGCTGCACCCCATCTGCCGACTGCATTTCCATTCTGTTTGGTCTTTCCATTTATTTCGTTGTTCTTACAAATTATTCTTCATTATTTCCATGTTGTGACAAAAAGAAACGCTTTTGTTTCTCTATCTCATGTTGCAATTCTTCTTCTGTAGGCATAAAAGCCATATATTTAGCAGCAAATAGTTGCTCGCTTTCATGCAATACAGAATACTTTGCTATTGTTTTATCGGTTTCTGCACAAAGCAAAATACCAATTGTAGGATTATCGTCTTCCCCCTTAACGAGGTCATCGTACATACGAACATACATATCCAATTGTCCTACATCCTGATGAGTCAGCGTATGTGTCTTGAGTTCAAACAAAACAAAACGCTTAATACGGAAGTTGTAGAAGACAAGGTCGATATAGTAGTCACCTGTTTCGGTCTTTATATGCTTCTGACGGTCAACAAAGGCGAAACCTCTTCCAAGCTCTAAAATAAACTGTTTTTAGATACCACATTCGTGCTTCCTGATTTACCACAGATAATAGCCGTCTAATATGTGTCCAATTCAAATTGTGTACGAACTCGTACACTTTTGAATAATCAGGAAACAAAATGTAGAACTTGCGATAATGCTGAAGGTTGCGTTTGCTATAGTTGTTTC
>USCM01000045.1 GCA_900553155.1 uncultured Prevotella sp.
ATCATCCCGCCAGAAAAGAAGGAGATTGTAGACCGTGGTCAGGCTGAGGTTCGTGCTATTGAGGACAACTATAACATGGGCTTCATCACTGAGAACGAGCGATACAACCAGGTTATCGATACTTGGACCCACGTAAACAACGACCTTGCCAACATCCTTATGAAGGAGATGACAGAGGCCGACCAGGGATTCAACGCCGTGTTCATGATGCTCGACTCTGGAGCCCGTGGTTCTAAGGACCAGATCAAGCAGCTCTCTGGTATGCGTGGTCTTATGGCTAAGCCTATGAAGGCAGGTGCCGAGGGACACCAGATCATTGAGAACCCAATTATATCTAACTTTAAGGAAGGTATGTCAGTGCTCGAGTACTTCATCGCGTCGCACGGTGCCCGTAAGGGTCTTGCCGATACCGCTATGAAGACTGCCGACGCCGGTTACCTGACACGTCGTTTGGTTGACGTTTCGCACGATGTTATCATCTCAGAGGAAGACTGCGGTACTCTCCGCGGACTCGTTTGCACCGCTCTCAAGAACGGCGATGAGATAGTTTCTTCACTCAGCGAGCGCATCCTTGGTCGTGTTTCAGTACACGATATCATCCATCCGTCAACAGGCGAGATTCTCGTTCACGCTGGCGAGGAGATTACCGAGTCAGTGGCTAAGGCCATTGAGGATTCTCCAATCGAGAGCGTAGAGATTCGTTCGGTGCTCACTTGCGAGAGCAAGAAGGGTGTCTGCATGAAGTGTTACGGTCGCAACCTCGCTACACAGCGCATGGTACAGCTCGGCGAGGCTGTCGGTGTCATCGCAGCTCAGGCTATCGGTGAGCCGGGTACACAGCTTACTCTCCGTACCTTCCACGCCGGTGGTGTGGCTGGTAACGCAGCAGCCAACGCATCTATCACCGTCAAGAACGACTGTAAGCTCCACTTCGAGGACCTTCGCGTTGTGCCGTTCGTCGAGAACAATGGCGAGAAGGACGTCAACTGCCAGATGGTGGTAAGCCGTCTGTCGGAGGTTCACTTCATCGACCCGCACACCGACATAACACTCGCTACACAGAACGTGCCTTACGGTTCTTCACTCTACTTCAAGGAGGGCGACCTCGTTAAGAAGGGCGATCTCATCGCCAAGTGGGACCCGTTCAATGCCGTTATCGTTACCGAGTATGCAGGTACACTGCGTTTCAACGACGTTATCGAGGGCATTACATTCCGTGCCGAGACAGACGAAGCTACAGGTCTTACCGAGAAGATCATCACCGACTCTAAGGACAAGTCGAAGGTTCCTACCTGCGACGTGCTCGACAAGAATGGCGAAATCATCGGTACCTACAACTTCCCAGTGGGTGGCCACGTAGTATGCGAGGACGGACAGACCGTCAAGACCGGTACAACTCTTGTCAAGATTCCACGTGCCGCAGGTTCGGCAGGCGATATCACCGGTGGTCTTCCACGTGTTACCGAGCTGTTCGAGGCCCGCAACCCGTCTAACCCGGCTGTCGTTTCCGAAATCGACGGTGAGGTAACAATGGGTAAGGTTAAGCGTGGCAACCGCGAGATTATCGTTACATCTAAGACTGGCGACCAGCGCAAGTACCTCGTATCGCTCTCTAAGCAGATTCTGGTACAGGAGCACGACGCCGTACGTGCCGGCACTCCGCTGTCCGACGGTGTTATCACTCCGGGCGACATCCTCGCCATCAAGGGTCCTACCGCCGTACAGGAGTATATCGTAAACGAGGTTCAGGACGTATACCGTCTGCAGGGTGTGAAGATCAACGACAAGCACTTCGAGATTATCGTACGTCAGATGATGCGCAAGGTACGCATCGACGAGCCAGGCGATACCACATTCCTCGAGCAGGAGATGGTAGACAAGCTCGACTTCGCCGAGGAGAACGACCGTATATGGGGCAAGAAGTACGTAACCGACGCTGGCGACAGCGACGTGCTCAAGGTGGGTCAGATTGTTTCTGCCCGCAAGCTGCGCGACGAGAACTCAAGCCTCAAGCGCCGCGACTTGCGTCCGGTAGTAGTGCGCGACACTATCCCTGCCACATCTACACAGATACTCCAGGGTATCACACGTGCTGCACTCCAGACCAAGAGCTTCATCTCGGCTGCTTCGTTCCAGGAGACAACCAAGGTGCTCAACGAGGCTGCTATCCGTGGTAAGGTAGACTACCTCGAGGGTATGAAGGAGAACGTTATCTCTGGTCACCTTATCCCGGCAGGTACAGGTCTTCGCCAGTGGGAGAAGATTGTTGTTGGCTCGAAGGAAGAGTACGACCGTATGCAGGCCAACCGCCGCAACGTTACCGATTTCTCTAACCAGCAGTCGGCAGAGTAAATGACAAGCAATTAGTGTATTGCCCCGGCAATACATTATAACATACTAAAAAACGGTTTATAAGTGTAAGAGCTTATAAACCGTTTTTCTGTTAAATCGTACGAAGTTCGTTCGGCTAACCGTACTACCTACAATAATTTGATTTTACATTAATAAAGAATCCCGATGAATAAGCCTTCCAAAAGCCTCAATCCCATAGTGTGGCTTACATACGTGCTGCTGTTGATGCTACCAGAGATGCTGATGCTCAACACGCACACATGGTGGGACGCGCCAGTATCCACCGCTTTCAATATTGTCTACTACGGCGTGTTTGCCTGGTGCATCTGTGCCTTGGCGTCGTTTGCGCGTCCTAAGGTAGAGCGTGCTGTGCATGTGCTGCTCCAGACAGTTGTGGCATCCTACAGCCTAAGCAACGTGTTCTTGCTCGTGGCGTTCAACCGTCATTGGGATGCCTATATATTGCAGTTTCTTAATGAAACCAATTCGCGTGAGAGCTCGGAGTTTTTCTCCACCTACATAATGTCTCTCCCCTGCCTTCTGCTTGTAGCCGTGTATGCGCTCTTGTTTGCGGCAGAGGTTTGGCTTGCTCGTCGTGTAAGGCGTTGGCGCCTCTTTCCGGCGCGTCGCGTGCCGGCAGCGTTGGCTGGCGCCGTGTGCCTGATGGTGTTGGGGCATACCGCCTTCTACGGACCCGATGCCGAAGCCAACTACGACAGGGTTGCCGCATGGCACACACCTATAAAGCGCAATGCCATGTGGAACATCTGGCAGTCGGTGCTTACGTACAGGGGGTTTCACGACGAGTTTTCGCGTTGCGCCAAGTCGCTGCAACAATACAACGAGCCAGTGTCGTGCCGCGAGCGGCAAGCCGATGTGGTATTGATAGTGGGCGAGTCGTTCAACCGCCACCTCAGCAACTTGTACGATGGTGTATACAATACCAATCCACGCCTAAAGGCGCGCCAAGCCGACGGCACCCTGTATGTGTTTAACGACGTGATAGCTTCGGACAATGGCACGACGCAAAACTTCAAGCAGTTTCTCTCGCCTACATCCGTCGACTCCAAGCTCGCCTGGTGCGACGCCCCCTTGTTTCCGTTGTTGCTGCGCAAGTGCGGTTACAACGTGGTTTTCTACAGCAACCAGTTTGCCGGAACCGAGATGGACAAGAAGTTTAATGCCTCTATGGGATTCTTCAATGCCCCCAACATCGTGCGCCACATCTTCGACCACCGCAACCAGCAAACCTACGATTACGACATGCAGCTCGTCGACGCCTATAAGCAAGACCAACCGAAGGTGGATGCGCCAAACCGCAACTTCATCATCCTCCATCTCTATGGCCAGCACGTCAAGTTTGCCGAACGCTATCCCGCAGCCTATGCCAAGTTTAAGCCTACCGACGTAAAGAGCAAGCTGCCACTCGACGACGAGCAGCGCCAAGAGGTAGCCCATTATCTTAACGCTACCTTCTACAACGACTATGTGGTAGACAGCATCATCAATATGTTTGCCAAGCGCAATGCCATTGTTTTGTACTTCTCCGACCATGCCGAGGAGGTGTATAACTTCAGGCTGCATGTGGGTCGCACAGATATGAAGACAGACGACAAGCGTGCGCTCCGACAGCAGCTCGACATCCCCTTCCTTATATATATGTCGCCGCGCTATGCCGCAACGCATGCCCAACTGGTGAAGCGGATAAGTCAGTCGGTAGACCGCCCATTTATGACCGACGACCTGCCGCAAGTGATATTCGACATCTTGGGGGTTAATACCCGGTACTATCAGCCGTCACGCAGTGTTATAAACAGCGGCTATAAGCCACGTCAGCATAGACTGCTGCAAGTAGACAGGATATATGATTAATTTTTTTAACCCCTCATTCTATCACTTTTTAGCGTGCCGATGCCCGTAACATACTGATTGTTAGTGCGTACCGAGAGTGTTAGGTTGCGCTCCCAGGCTCTCACCTGTCATACATCTAACACTGATGTATCACAGGAGGAGCTACAAGTAAAATTTACGTCCATTACACGAACCATAAATTATACGTTCATTACACGAACAACAGAACGCTTCCCCCAATCCAGTGAGACTTTAGTGTTAGATGTATGATAGGTGGCGCCCGTTCCCCGTCACCTAACACTCCCGTATATCATTGTCTATCAATCCTCTATGGCGATTTAATGCCTAAAAAGTGACAGGATGAGAGGTTGAAAAGAAAAAAACTTATACAAGTAGCTGCCAACTAAGGCTTCCTTGGTCGGTCATTAAGGCTTCCTTGGTCAGTCATTAAGGCTTAATTGGTCGGTCATTAAGCCTTAATTGGCTTGTCACTAAGCCTTAGTTGGACCACCTTCTGCCTTCCCCATTCCACCGCAAGGCACAGCGCGAATATGCCGACAACAACGGCGAGGCTATATGGCAGAAGCCAGTAGCTGTTGATGTGGTTGAGGGGCTGCACGATGGTGTCCCACAGAAGGGGGCGGATATATTTGTTGTCGTGTATCAGGTATACAGCCAAGATGTAGGGGCTGGCGGCTACGGAGAAGCGCGACACGCTGGCTGGGATGCTGTATTGGTGGCTTACGAAGGCTATGAAGACGCTGATGGAGGCGAACAGCGGCAGGCTGTTGTTGGCCAATCCCTTGAGGTGCATGGGGGTGCCGTGGTCTATAAGATGGTAGGTCTGGCCGAAGTAGCTGTACAGCGTCAACAGCAGGAATATGAGGAGGTACAGGGATAGGTAGGCTATGTGGTCGTTGCGGAACCTGGGCAGCGGGTATCGTCTCAGGTATCCGCCTACACAGAACATCGATATGGCTAACATCAAGGACATGCTGCCGCTGAAGATGCCGCCGTAGCCTATGCTGCCTTCGGCAAAGTTGAGCAGCAGCAACACTGCCAGCAGTCCGTGATACTCCTTCTTGCTGAGCGTGTCGAGCGCCTTCGACACAAAGGGCGACAGCAGCACCACTACTATATATGTGGACATAAACCAGTATTGGCGGCTGTGTATGGGCGTTAGTTGCTCGAGCGTCTGCGACAGGGAGAAGTGCTGTATGCCCGCAACGCATAGCAGGGCGTATATGGACAGGGTGTAGAACACGATGGTCTTCCACTGCTTGAACGACTTGCTTACGGCATACGACAGGGGGCGCGGCTTTACGAGGAAGTAGCCGGTTATCATAAAGTAGATGTTGGTGGCTATGCCGCAGGCAAGTCCAAAGAATTGCAGCCATACAAAGTTGAATTGTCCTGCCGTGCTGTCGGCAAAGGGCACGGGCGTTGTCTGCGGTCCTGCCACGTGCTGTATGCCGTGGTATATGAGGTGTCCGCATATTATCATCAGCATAGCTACGAGTCTCAGCAGGTCTATCTGTGCGTTTCTTGCTTTCATATACAGGTGCAGATATAATTATTCTTGTTTTTTAATAAGCCAGTTTCTGAAGAATGGGTCCTCTATTTCGAATTCGTTTATCTTTATTATATATCCCATTTGCATAAGGCGTTTCACACAGCTGTAGATGGTGCTTGGTGGCAACGAGCGTGTGGATGACGGTTGCTTTTTGTGGGCGAGGTTAAGCATGATGTATTTGTCGGTTTTGTTGAAATTCATCCATAGGCGTTCGAAGTCGAGGTCGTGTATTATTGTTAGTTGCTCAACAGCCTCCTTCACGATGTCTTCTTTCACATCCGAGTAGGTTAGAATCTCCCACACCTGAGATGCGAGTTGCTGTGTGAAATATGGATGGCATAGTGTGGTGTCGAGTATGTCCTTGGCAATATCCTTAGCCTGCGTGTCGTCTTTGAGCGGTAGGCGTTGGGTGATGTATTGCATAAAGTCGTCGTATGGAATCTTGTCCAGGTGCATCAACATACCGAAATGATAGAATGGCGACTTTTTTCGTTCGAAGATTTGGGTCATCATCGACTCTTGGCTGCCAAGAAATATGTAGTTGATGTTCTGTTGTTCTTGCATTATCGCACGTAGCCGTTTGTCGAGTCCCTTCTCAATGCCCATAATCTCTTGAAACTCGTCGAACACAGTGATGATACGGTTGGTAGGCGAGCTTACCTTCTCTAATAGTGCCAATGCGTCCTCCAATATTGCAGTAGAGTCGAGGCTCGGCTGGAACGACACGTCCACGGCGTCGCTGAATGGATTTGTGGAAATGGTTGGTATAACACGGAAGTGCGTCATAAGATGCTTAACCTTCTCGAATGGGCGCAACTTGAATATCTCCTTGAGTAGCAACGAGGCGAGATTTTCAACGCTTACAGCCATTTGCAGGTTGATGAAGATGCTTGGACGGTTGATTTCCTTAATGGCTTTCTTTACGAGCGAAGTCTTGCCAAAGCGTCGCGGACTTATCAGTACAATATGGTTTGCACTGTTCATAGAATGTTTGATGTAGGCTAATTCGTTGATGCGGTCGGTGAAGTAAGGCTCGTCAACAACCGAACCGAATTTGAATGGGTTGTTCATATTGCGAAAATTTTCGTTACGAAATTATTCGCAAAGATAGCGTTTATTATTGGGATAGGCAAGTTTTATTATGTGGCGAATATCTAAAAGTCTGTGATTTACAATTAATTTTCGCTAAAACGCTTGCGGTGTCGTATAAAAGTTGTATCTTTACCCCGTGAAAACTAACCACTGAAAATCCGTTGACCTATGGAACTAAAACAAGCTACAGCCGGAACAATGGAGTCTGGCGACATTATGATTCAGATTGCCCCTGCAGACCATGAGGGGCTTGACATCCAACTACAAAGTTCGGTGGCCTTCCAGTTTGGCGACCAAATACGCGAAGTGATACGCGAAACCCTTACAGGGCTCGGCATCACCAAGGCTGACGTGCATGCTACAGACAAGGGCGCACTCGACTGCACCATACGCGCACGCACTACAGCGGCTGCTGTGAGAGCTACAGGTAAGGACGTTTGGAAGGACTAACGCTTCTCAGCTTGCTTTGACGACATAAACGTAAAGCTTGTATTTTTAACTAAAATCCTACAACAGATGAAACGATTAAGAAGAACAATGATGTTCGTGCCGGGCAACAATCCTGGCATGATGCAGGACGCTTATATATATAGCCCCGACTCTATCATGCTCGACCTCGAGGACTCGGTTACCATGGCAGAGAAGGATACAGCACGCCTGCTTGTATACAACGCGCTGAAGTCGATTGACTACGGCAATACAGAAATGGTGGTTCGCATCAACCCACTGTCTACTCCATACGGCAAGAAGGATATCGAGGCTGTTGTCAAAGCTGGCGTACACGTTATACGTATGCCTAAGACAGAGACTGCCGAGGAGGTGGTTGAGGTGGAAGAGGAGATTGAGAAGGTGGAGCGCGAGCTTGGCTGCCTTGGCCGCACGCAGATTATGGCTGCCATCGAGAGCACGCTTGGCGTTGTAAACGCTTACGCCATTGCCACTGCCTCTAAGCGTATGATGGGCATAGCCCTTGGCGCCGAGGACTATTGCGCCAACCTCAAGACGCAGCGTTCGCCTGAGGGTATGGAGCTGCTTATGGCTCGTCAAACCATCGTGGTGGCTGCACGCGCTGCCGGCATCGACGCTCTGGACACCGTATACAGCAACCTCAACGATATGGAGACATTCCGCAAGGAGGTGGAGCTTATACATCAGTTGGGCTTCGACGGCAAGTCGATTATCAATCCGCGACAAATCGAGATTATCAACGAGGTGTTCACGCCTACGCAGAAGGCCATCGACAAGGCGCTTGCCGTGATTGCCGCCATAAAGGAGGCTGAGCGCAAGGGCTCGGGTGTTATTGCAGTGAACGGTAAAATGGTAGACCGCCCAGTGGTTATACGTGCACAGCGCGTCATCGACCTCGCTTTGGCATCGGGCGTAATTAAAGAGGAGGACTTGGTATGAGCACACTGAAAGAAAGACTTGCCATTGCCTCGCAGGTGGCTGAGGCTATGGGAAAGAAGGTATATAATGATGTAGAGCACGACCTTAAGGAGGTTACTCCGCGTATGGAGCTGCAGCAGAAGAGCCCGAAGCTCGTGACGCTTGAGGAGGCTATACGCCGCTCCGGTTTGCGCGACGGCATGACCATCTCCTTCCACCACCACTTCCGTGGCGGCGACAAGGTAGTTAATATGGTTGTGGACAAGCTTGCGGCTATGGGCTTCAAGGACCTGCATCTTGCGGCGTCGAGCTTGCAGGACGTTCATGCTCCGCTTATACAGCATATCAAGAACGGCGTTATCACACAGGTGTCTACATCTGGCTTGCGTGGCGAACTGGCCAACGAGATTTCGCACGGGTTGATGGAGAAGCCTGTTGTGTTCCGCTCGCATGGCAACCGTGGCGCCGCCATCGCTTCCGGCGAGTTGCACATTGATGTAGCTTTCCTTGGCGCTTCGTCGTGCGATACACTTGGCAATGCTTGTGGCTACTCGCGCTCGGAGAATGCAAAGAGCATCTGTGGCTCTTTGGGCTATGCTCTGCCAGACGCACGTTATGCCGACAAGGTGGTTATTCTGACCGACGACCTCGTGCCTTATCCTAATACTCCTAACGCTATCTCGGAGCACGATGTCGACTTCGTGGTTGAGGTCGACTCTGTTGGCGATTCGTCTAAGATTGCCTCGGGTGCCATTCGCGACACAAAGAATCCGCGTGATATATTGCTTGCCAAGCAGGCTGCCAGGGTTATCCTTGCCAGTGGCTACTTCCGCCAGGGCTTCTCTATACAGACAGGTACGGGCGGCGCGTCGCTTGCAGCGGTTAAGTATATACGCCAGAGCATGATAGACCAGGGCATTACGGCATCGTTTGCGCTTGGCGGCATAACGGCTCACATGGTTAAGATGCACGAGGAGGGTCTTATCGACCGACTCATCGACGTGCAGTCGTTCGACAAGGTGGCTGCCGAGTCGTTGAAGAACGACCCTACACACAAGGAGGTGGCAGCCTACGAGTATGCCAGCGCCATGGAACAGGGTTCGGCTACGCATTATCTCGACATCGTTATATTGTCGGCACTTGAGGTGGACGTCAACTTCAACGTTAATGTTCTGGTTGGCAGCGACGGCATTATCCGTGGCGCCGTTGGCGGTCATCCCGACACAGCCGAAGACTCGGCTCTCAGCATCATCGTATGTCCGTTGCTCCGTGGCAGAATACCTTGCATCGTGAACGAGGTTACCACGCTCATCACTCCGGGCAAGTCGGTAGACGTTGTCGTTACCGAGTATGGCATCGCCGTCAATCCGTCGCGTCCCGAGATAGCCGAGCGTCTGCGTGCTGCAGGCTTGAAGCTTGTAAACCTTGAGGAGCTGCGCGACCGTGCGCTCTCTATCATCGGCACTCCGGCACCATTGCCGTTCGGCGACAAGGTGGTGGGTGTTGTGCTCGGCAGAGACGGCTCGGTACTGGATGTGATAAAGAACATTAGGAATTAGGAACTCAAAATTCAAAACTCAAAATTCATTCAATGGTTACGCTTAACGAACTTCTGGCGAGTCGCGACTCACGCCATGCTATGCAACAGAAGTTGCTGGCTGAACATTCGGGAAAGACACTGGTGTGCCTTACTGTCGTTATGCCAGGAAGCGTGAAGCGTAACCATCAGTCGCTTGTAGTGGCTCACGCCGCTGTGGAGCAGATGATTAGGAGTTACGAGTTAGGAGTTAGGAGTGACGAATTAGGAGTTGGGAATGACGAATTAGGAGTTAGGTATGGTGGGCATTTGATAGAGCGCGACCTCGAAACCGGCTACGAAGCCTATCTCATAACCCCCTTGCCATTGCTCGAAGCCAAGCGCATTGCTGTACAGATAGAAGACACTCACCCTCTCGGACGTCTCTTCGATATCGACATCATAGACAAGGATGGTGTGCCGGTTTCAAGAGATAGAGTAGGGAGCCGCCCACGCCGCTGCCTTGTGTGCGACCGCGAAGCAAGATATTGCATGAGGATGAGGTGGCACACGCAAGAAGAAATATGGGAGAGGATAAATGCAATGGTGGATGAATACCAAAATCGCACAATGTAAAACAAATAATTTAAAACCTTGAATATACTCGAACTTCACCCAACAATCCCCCGCCAACGCCGCCAGATAGAGACGTTTCTACAGGCCAACGGGTTGCGGTACGACGACGTGGACTACTACGCCGCCCTCGTTGACGAATCGTCCGACGAGATGATTGCCGGTGGCGGACTGAAAGGCTGCGTTATAAAATGCGTGGCTGTGGCTGACGGACACAAGGGAGAGGCGGTGGCCAACGTCATCGTGTCGCATCTTCTGGCTAAGGCTAACGAGGACGGCTACCAGTGTGTGAAGCTATATAC
>USCM01000046.1 GCA_900553155.1 uncultured Prevotella sp.
CTTCGACTGGGATAAGGCGATGGCTAAACTTGCCACCCTACCCCGCCAGGCGGAATGGGAGCAGTATGTGTCTGCCTTTCAGCAATGTGCAGCCAACGCCACAAGCGACGAGAAGTGGAACATGATGGAAAGAATGTTCTACCTGTACGAATAGACCCAACCATCAAGCAACATAAACACTCACCCTATAACATATAACAAGCACAGATGAAGAAACTTTTATCCCTGCCACCTAACCTTGTTGGCAGTTTTCACGAAATAACAGGTCTTGACAAAGCTGATTGGTTTTGCACCAACGACCCTGTAGACCGCAAGCTTGGCTCGGGCGGCGGAACCACATGGCTCCTGCAATCGGCATACGCAGACAGTCATGCCAAAGGCGAATCGTTTGACGAATGGCTTGCCGCCAACAAACGTCTTATTCTCCATGCCGGCGGACAGAGCAGACGACTGCCCTCATACGCACCATCCGGAAAAATTCTTACGCCACTACCTGTGTTTCGTTGGGAACGCGGACAGAAACTCAACCAGAACCTGTTGTCGTTACAGGTTCCGCTATACGAGCGCATCATGAACATCGCCCCGAAGGGACTTAACACCATGATTGTAAGTGGCGACGTATACATCCGCGCCACCGAACAACTACAGCCTATACCCGAAGATGCCGACATCGTGTGCTATGGCCTGTGGCTTGGACCCGAGATAGCCAAAGACCATGGCGTCTTTGTGTCGTCCAGACAGAACCCCAACCAGCTGAAGTGCATGCTGCAAAAACCCTCGACCGACACCCTTGCCTCGCTGCTTGCCGACCACTTCTACCTTACCGACATCGGCGTATGGATATTGTCCGACCGTGCCGTGCGCACCCTTATGCGCCACTCGGTAGCCGAAGGCGACATAGAGAAAGGCGAGATTGACTACTACGACCTCTACGGAACCTTTGGTTGCGCCCTTGGCACCGACCCTGGGGTTAAGGACAAGGAGATTGGCAGCTTGCGAGTGGCCATACTGCCATTGCCCGGCGGCGAGTTCTACCACTTCGGAACATCGCACGAACTGCTGTCGTCGATGGTCGACATACAAAACATCGTGAACGACCAAAGGGAGATAATGCACCACGACCGCAAGCCGCACCCGTCGATATTCGTACAGAACACGAAGATTGACATTAAGTGGAACTCGGAGAACAGAAATATATGGGTGGAGAACTCGTGCGTTGGAAAGAACTGGACCTTCAGCCAAAACAACATCGTGACGGGTGTGCCCGAGAACCAATGGAGCATAAACCTCAAGCCCAACCAGTGTGTGGACATTGTGCCTGTAGGCGAGACCGAATGGGCGGTAAGACCATACGAATTCTACGACAAGTTTGCCGGCGACCAACAGTTTGAGCCTATCTTCCCCGTTGTTGACAACACCGACGACATGGGACGTGTGCTGCAATGGATGATAGACAACGACACTGACAACGGAGGACGCTCCATATACGACAAAGCCAAGCGCCTGAGCGCCGACCAGATTAGCGCACAAGCCAACCTTAAGCGACTTGTAGAGCAGCGCAGCTCGCTGCGTGCAGCCAACCTGCCGATGCTTGCAGCCAACTGGCAGCACAGCGTGTTCTACCAGCTCGACCTCGAAGATACAGCCAACGAATATGCCCGTTTCAACATCCAGCTGCCCGAGCCACTGCCACTGTCGGCCCCGTTGCTCACCCGCACACACGACGCAATGTTCCGCTCGGAAGTGGCAAGACGCCTGAAGACCACCGACACACACGAGGAGCGCGCCTTCGAACTGCTGCGACAAGGCATAACCGAGAATGTAACGATGCACCGCCAGACACCCCGAATGGCTGTATACAAGGACCAGATAGTGTGGGGCCGCTCGCCTGTGCGCATCGACCTTGCCGGCGGATGGACCGACACGCCCCCCTTCTGCCTTATGGAAGGCGGCAACGTGCTTAACATCGCCATCGAGCTAAACGGCCAGCCGCCATTGCAGACGTACATCAAGCCATGCGCCGAACCGCACATCGTGATGCGAAGCATCGACCTCGGAGCATCCGAAACGATAAAGACGTTTGAAGAACTGGCTCAATATAATAAGGTTGGCTCGCCCTTCTCGATACCAAAGGCGGCATTGGCTCTCGCCGGATTCCTGCCACAATTCAGCACCGAACAGTTTGCCACACTTGCCGACCAGCTGCGCGCCTTTGGCTGCGGCATAGAGGTAACGCTGCTGTCGGCTATCCCTGCCGGCTCCGGACTGGGCACAAGCTCGCTGCTTGCATCCACCGTACTTGGAGCGCTGAGCGACTTCTGCGGCTTAGGATGGGACAAGACGGAGATAGGCCAACGCACCCTGGTGCTCGAACAGCTGCTTACAACAGGCGGCGGATGGCAAGACCAGTTTGGCGGACTGCTGCCGGGCGTAAAGCTGCTGCAAACCAACAAGGGATTTGCACAGAGTCCGGGGGTACGGTATCTGCCTTCCGAGCTGTTTACATCTGCCGACTACCGTGCTTGCCACCTGCTCTACTACACCGGCATAACACGCACGGCAAAGACAATATTAGCAGAGATTGTGCGCCGTATGTTCCTCAACCAGAACAACGAGGTGCAGCAACTGCGCGAGATGAAAGCCCATGCCCTCGACATGTTTGATGCCATACAGCACTTGGACTTCGACCGAATGGGCCGTCTTGTACGCAAGACATGGACACAAAACCAGCTTATCGACGCAGGCACCAACCCCGCATCGGTGCAAGCCATAACATCGCTTATAGACGACCTGTGCCTTGGCTACAAGCTGCCCGGAGCCGGAGGAGGAGGCTACCTGTACATGGTGGCAAAGGACGTGGAGGCAGCCGCACGCATACGATACATACTGTCGTGCAACCGCCCCAACGACAAAGCAAGATTTGTAAATATGAGTTTGTGTACAAAGGGCTTGCAGATAAGCCGAAGCTAAGGCGCCTAAAAACAATACAAGAGCACCTTAGCCCAATAATAAAAATGCCAAATGGCGGATGCCAGCACTTACTTTGAGTGCTGGTATTCGCCATTTGTTATTTCAGAAAGAGTGTAGCTGTCGAACACCATGTCGTAGCCACCCTTCTGCTCCGATTCCTCATAGAAGAAGGCAATTTTGCCGTTGCACATCTGCTCCATTGTAGAGTATGCCGAATCGGTATTGCTTATGCGGAACACCTTCCAACCCGACTTGAAGCAAGCGGGCGAGGCATAATCGGCAGCCGATGCCAACTCCTTGTAATAGATGCCCACCTTCTCGCGCTTGCCGCTCATAGGCACCGAGTAGAGCAGCACGTTTGTGCGCTTGCCGTCTGCCATGCGGCGTGCCTTGACAACAAGCACCTCGCCGTTGCAGCGTGCCGACGGATATGCCTTGTTGTCTATATATGCAGGCTCTGCCCATCTGCCCTCCGCCTTCTTGGCATTGGTATAGGTGTAGATGTTGAAGATGCGGCCCTTGCCCTTCTGCGACCTGCTGCACAACAGAACGCTGCCATTGGGCAGCTCCACAACCTTGGCCTCGTCGCCGTCGAGCGTAGGACGAGCGTCGACACCACCCAACGGCTGCCATGTGCGGCCGAAGTTGTCCGAATAGACCACCACATTGCCCACATTGGTGCACAGCGCCGAATAGATGCGGTAGTGGCTGCCAGCCTTTATCTTAGAGCTTTGGCATATACGGCCAGAAGAGAAGAAGAGCTTGTGCACTGCCCCATTCATCAGCGAGAAAATGTCGGACGTAATCTCGCCACCCGTCCAGTTGATTCCGTCCTTACTGTAATAGCGACCCACACGATTAGGGTTTTCGAGCGTAGAGCGCCAGTACCACACATTGCCCGAGGCGCACATCATAAGCATCTCGCCCGTCTTGCGGTCGCACACCACGGCAGCGTCGCCATGGGCAACATCGAACGGCTTGTTGGGTCCGTCGCCCTTGACCAAGGTGCGCTCCTCCCCCCATGT
Organism: uncultured Prevotella sp.; assembly: GCA_900553155.1. GTDB lineage: Bacteria > Bacteroidota > Bacteroidia > Bacteroidales > Bacteroidaceae > Prevotella. The sequence continues at coordinate 3,996 of USCM01000046.1, forward strand.
GGCTCCGTTGTCGGCACTTGTCTTGGCCACAACATCGATAACGCCGCCACCCACGTCGGTACGGCATGGACGAAAATCGCTTATTGCCATAATCTTGCCGTCGTTGGTCTTGAGCAGAGCCGGTATACGGTAGCAATTAGAGATGGTGTCGGTCTTGAACAGCACGGTCTGTGCATCCACTGTAGTTGCAACAAAAGCGGTTGCAACGAACGCAGATATAGCACAAAAAATTCTTTTCATATTTATAATTCAGGTTTTAGTTAGTTTATCTTTTAGTTGTTTGTCATCTTAGTCTACATCAACGGCGAGAGCAAGCGTATCAACGACTCGGACAGTCGTCTTCCGAACGAGCGCCGTTGCAGCTCGTCCACATCGGCTATGTCGACACTCTGGGCCTCATCCTCAAGGTACAAGGCCTTCATGCGCAGCGCCAGCTGGCGGTCGTAGAAGAAGACGTTGGCCTCGAAGTTGTTCTCAAAGCTGCGGAAGTCGATGTTGGTGGAGCCACAGGTGCACAACTCGTCGTCGCACACCATTATCTTGCTGTGGTTGAACCCAGCCTTGTACAGGCGTATCTTGACACCCGACTGCACCGTCTGCATGACGTACGACACACTTGCCCACTCAAGCATGTGGGCGTCGCTGTGCCTCGGAATCATAAGCCTTACGTCTACCCCGGCAAGGGCGGCGGTGCGCATGGCAAAGAGTATAGGCTCGGTGGGCAGGAAGTATGGCGTCTCCATATACACATACTGCTTTGCCTCAAGCAGTATGCGCACGTATCCCTGCATGATGTCGGGCCATGGAGCCACCGGACTGCTCGTCACCAGCTGGGCAATGCAGTTGTTGTCGATGTGCCACGGCATTGGCGGATAGTAGCGGCGGTTGGTTACAAGCGTGCGGTCGACAAAATACCAATCCACCAAGAAAGCCCGCTGCAAGGCATACACAATGCTGCCACGCAGGTGCATGTGGGTGTCGCGCCAAGGCAAGGAGCCTCCGCGTATGCCCTTGACATAACGCATGGCGATGTTCATACCGCCCGTAAAGCCCTCTATGCCGTCGATGATGCAGAGCTTGCGGTGATTGCGGTAGTTCACCTTGCTGGTGAAGGCAGGAAACTTGACCGGCATGAAGACGCACACGTCGATGCCCGCACTGCGCATACGCTCGAAGAACCTGTGCGGCACACGCCAACATCCCACATCGTCATAGATAACGCGCACCTCGACGCCCTCGCGTGCCTTCTGTATCAAGGCATCCGAAACCAGCCTGCCCAAAGGGTCGTCGGCAAAGATGTACACATCGAGGTGTATATGATGCCGGGCACGGCTTATAGCCTGAAGCAATGCCGGGAAGAACTGGTAGCCATCGGTATAAAACTCTACCTCGTTGTCCTTGAAGGGCAATGCAAGGCTCTGGTTGGTGAACAGCTGTATAAGCGAGCGGTACCTATCGGGTAGCCGCAGCTGGCGCTGCTCTACAAACTCGAGCATCTGCCGCTTAGACAACTGGTTGAGCGAACGCTGCGACATAAGGCGCATCTTGCGTGTGTTCTGCCCGAAGAAGATGTACAGCACGATGCCAAAAACAGGCACAAACATAAGCACCAACACCCATGCCATGGTTTTGGCAGGCTGCCGGTTGTCCATAAGCACAGTGACAATGATGCTCACTATCACTATGGCGTAGACCACTATGAATATCCAATGAACGTAAATCATACGAAGCCTTACTTATGTTTGAGTACTAACGGGCTGTAATGTCCTATCGTTTTATTTGAATCCTACCAACTTGTGGGTCTGCAACGAGAGCCTCCATTCGGGATGCTCAAGTATGTATTGGAAGCAGCGCTCCACTGTATTGGCGTTGCGTTGGGCGTCCTGCACATCACAGGGTTGCAGATACCGGTAGTCGGCAATGATGCCGTGGTCGTCGGGAGCGGCGGTCGACTCCTCGAAGATGCACTTAAGCTCGTTGCACTTCTTGATGACGGTATGCCCCTTAGGCGAACACGTTATCCAGTCGATGCCCTCTACAATGGGGTGCGTGCCGTTGGTCTCCATAGCCAATTCGTACCCATTGGCATGCAGAAGGTCTACCAACGCACGGTCTACCTGAAGCGAGGGTTCGCCTCCGGTAAGCACCACGAAGCGGGAGGGGTGCTGGCTTATGCGGCTCAATATATCGTCGCCGCTCAGTAGCTCGTAGCTTGCAAACTGTGTGTCGCAGAACGGACACTTGAGGTTGCAGCCCGAAAAGCGAACAAATATGGCTGCCCGCCCCGTGTTGCGTCCCTCGCCCTGCAACGAGTAGAAAATATCATTTATCCGATACATCGCTTAGTCCTCCTCGTATATAGCCTTGTTGCCCTCGCTCTCCTGTACCTTGCACTTATAGCACTGGGGTATCTGCTCGGTTACCCAGCGTGCTATGTTCTCGGCAGTGGGGTTGAAGGGCAGCACCTCGTTAAAGTTGGCATGGTCGAGGCGGCCCTTCACCAGCTGCTTGATGTGGGTGAAGTCGACAACCATACCGTCCTTGTTTAGCTCCCTCGACTTGCAGTAGATGGTTATTATCCAGTTGTGTCCATGCAGGTTCTGGCACTTGCTCTCGTAAGAGAGGTTAAGGCGGTGACACGCCGAAACCTCAAGTGTCTTTTCTATGTAATACATATATATATAGTTTTTAATATTATGCTATTATATTGTTGCCTAACAGTCGTGCCAACTTCGAGCGCAACTCGTGGGCTGTCTTGTACTCCTCCATCAGCTCCTTCAACCGCTCTACATCGCTTGCCGACTGCGAAATCTTAAGCTGCAGGTCCTTAAGGTGCATCTCAAGATAGTCCATGCGGAAGTCGTTGAGCAGGTGCTCCGTCTGCTGGCGCAACGCCTCGATGCGGTTGGTCTCTTCCACCCGCAACTCGTCGGCGTTCTTCTGGGTGTTGTCGGCAGCAGCCTTCTGCTCGTCAAGCAGGCGATATCGGTCGATGCAAAGCTCGGTTGCGACATTGGCTATGTTGATATCCTCATGATGAATGAAGAACTGCTCGGCACAGAACCCGTCGTCGCCGCTGTGAGCCACAGCCTCGGCAAGGATTTTGGCAAATAGCGGATTGGCAAACTTAAGGCCGTCGACACCCAAGTTGTAGTCGATGTACTGTGCTATATTGAGGCTCATCGTGTCGCCGTCCTCGGTCTCCACATTATCATATATAACAGTGTCGCCGTGGCGGATGATAAGCTCGGCAAGCATGCGCTCTACCTTGGAAGCCTGCTGCAGGGGTGTAACCGGCTGCTGCACGGGGTGTTGCACAGGCTTTGACGTCTGTTCGGCACGTGCCTCCTCGGGCGTGCGCTCCTCGCGGTTGTTGCGTATAAAGCCGTTGAGGGTGCTTATGAGCGTAGCCTCGTTGATGCCCATCCGCACCGAGCAATCGTGCAGATAGGTGTCGCGCAGGATGGGGTTGTTGACAAACGAGATGCTGCGTATTATGGAGTTGATGGCCTCGGAGCGTTTAAGCGGGTCGCGCTCGTTGCGCAGCAAGAGGTCGGTCTTGAATTGTATGAAGTCGGTTTGATGCTCCTCGATGTACTTGCGGAAGTCGGCAGCCGTATGTTTTCTTGAGAAAGAGTCGGGGTCGTCGCCATCCGGCAAGAGCAAAACCTTGAGGTTCATGCCCTCCGACAGCAGCATATCTGTACCTCGCATCGCCGCATGTATACCTGCGGCATCGCCGTCGTACAGCAATGTGATGTTGGAGGTGAATCGGTGCAGGATGTGTATCTGGTGTATGCTGAGGGCCGTACCCGAATTGGCAACCACATTCTCTATGCCGCACTGGTGCATCGACAAGACGTCGGTGTATCCCTCCACCATAAACACGCGGTCTTCCTTGGCTATGGCTTTCTTTGCCTGGTATATGCCGTAGAGCTCGCGGTCTTTGTGATAGATATCCGAGTCGGGCGAGTTGACATACTTCTGGTTCACTCCTTTGGTGCGCGAGTCGAGCAGACGACCGCCAAATCCTACAACCTTTCCGCTGATGCCAATCCACGGAAATATCACACGTCCGGCATATCGGTCTATCAGCTCGCCCCGGTCGTTCTTGTAGCAGATGCCTGTCTTGAGTATAAACTCTTCCTTGTATCCCTTTCGCAAAGCCTCGGTGGCAAAGGCACGGCGGTCTTGTAGGTCGTAGCCCAGCTGAAACTTCTTGATGATGTCGTCTCTGAATCCACGGCTACGGAAGTATTGCATGCCTATGGCTATGCCGTCGGGATCGTTCTGCATCTTGTCCTGGAAGTACTTCATAGCCCACTCGTTGACAATGAACATACTCTCGCGCTCGCTCTGCTCACGCTTCTCGTTGTCGGTTAGCTCGCGCTCCTGTATCTCTATATGATACTTCTTGGCAAGCCAGCGCAACGCTTCGGGATACGTCATCTGCTCGTGCTCCATGATGAAGCCAACCGGATTGCCTCCCTTGCCACATCCAAAGCAGTGGCACATGCCACGACCTGGCGACACGTAGAAAGACGGCGTCTTCTCGTCGTGGAAAGGACACAGGCCCTTATAGTTTGCTCCGCTGCGGCGCAGCGTAACAAACTCGGACACTACCTCTACGATATTGGCGGCATCCTTGATTCTTTCTACTGTTGCGTGATCTATCATTGCTTATTCTTTAGGTATTCGGCGAAGATGCGTGCGGCACTCTCCACCTTTGCAGCGCATGGGCGCTTTTTATAGTATTCGGCTGTCCGGGCAGAAGCCTCATACGACGATTGTGCCTTGTCGTGACCCTTGAGGCCCAGTATCTCGGCACAGATGAGCGAGCCGTTCTGCTCCTTCGACTTGGCAAGCAAGTCCTGCACAACCTTATAGCAAGCCGACTTGCCTTCGCGGTCGGAGCCCTCGGTCTGTCCGCAGTCGAGTCCGACGAGCGTAACGATGCCCGACACGGCGCCGCACATCATACGCATACGGCCAACTCCACCACCAAATCCGGCGCCAATGCGCTTTGCAAGGTTGTCGTCGAGGCCGTAGATATCGGCAAATGCAGCCACAACCGACTGACAACAGCCATAGCCTTGCATAAAGTTGTCGACGGCTCGCTGCACACGGTCGTCCAAACTGACCTGTGCCTTGGCTATTATCTCACGCAACTCGCGCTCGTATTGCACGGCATCCTTAAACCAGATGCCATACATTCCGTATGCCCGGGCAGCCTCGATATTCTCTATCTTGTCGTCGGCAAAGACACACTCTTCAGGTTTCAAGCCGAGTTTGCGGCACGTCAGCTCGTATATCTCGCGCTCGGGCTTTACCACATGCTCCTCTGAAGACACTATTCTGCCGTCGAGCAACTTGAAGATTGGGTATTGCTTCATCGTCTCATGCACCTTGCTGCACCAGTTGGTAAGACCGTAGAGCTTATATCCCTCTGCCTTCAACTTCACGAGCAAGGCACGCATACCGGGTATCTCGCCAAGCACAAACTCGGTGTAATGGTCGCCAAACTGGCGTATCTCGTCCTTCCACTGCGGCATTGCCTGCTGCATATCGGATATTATCTGGTCAAAGGTACGGTCCTCGCGGTCGAGTCGCTCGTTCCACTTGTCGTCCATCAGGTGATGGTAGAAGTCTTCGGACACTTCATGGCTCTTGAAGAATCGGTCGACAACAACGAAGTAATCATAGTCGACCAAGACCTTACCAAAATCAAAAATCAGATTCTTTATCATTTCTTCTTACTATTGTGTAATACCCTCCTTGCGCACCAGTTCGTCGAAGGTGCGGTCCATTTCGGACGTCATCACCGTAAAGTTGTGCTCGTTAAGACATACCTTGAGGAACATAGCCGCAAGCTCGTCGTCGTCCTCAAACTGCACCGCCTCGTCGAGAAGCAGCACGTTCATGGCGTCGATAAGCAGACGGAAGAGCGAAGCCTGTCTAACCGACTTGCGTCCTTCGGTGCCTCGGCGCAGTCCGCGGGCATAGGCATACATCACAACACGCACGGTAAGCTCTATGGCACGGTCGGTGTCAATGCCCTCGGCGTCGGCACCATTTCCATGTGTATAGCTAATGAGGTGGTCGGCGGTGGTGGCATAACGGCCTGCAAGCAGATTGGAGAAGTTGCGCTTATACTCGGCAACCATAGCCTCGTACATGGCATCCGAGGCACAGGCAGTCTTCACAAGTGTCATCATGTCGTCGCCACGCTGTTGTGCCTCACGCACCACACGCTCTATATCGGCATACTCGAAGTTCATCGCTGCCAACGGAAAGAAGAGGGTATCAAAAAACACGGGGGCTATGTGCTCGTAATGCTCAAGCATAAGTTTCTTTACTGTCTGCGCGCTGTTGCGGTCTTCGGCTTTCTCGATATGGCTGTTGTCGATAATTCCCGACGAGAACGACTCGAAGAAGGAGCGCACCAAGGCGGCAAGAAGCTTGTATTTATCTGTCTTCATAAGTGGTGTATACTGATATTTGTTTGTTGCTATTAACGGCTGTTTGTTATTTGCTACAAAATTACATAAAAAACAAACAACATCAAAGTTTAAGGCATAAAAAAAGGACAAGACTCTTTTACAAGTCCTGTCCTTTACTATTTCCTTGAAGAGCCTCTTGTCGGATTCGAACCAACGACCCCGAGATTACAAATCACGTGCTCTG
>USCM01000047.1 GCA_900553155.1 uncultured Prevotella sp.
TGTAGAATGCCTTGATGGCTTTCGGGTAGTTGGTCATGATGACAGGCTTCTTGAAGTGTTCCTCCACGAGGAAACGCTCGTGCTCTGAAGCGAGGTCGTCGCCCCACTCGCATGGGAACTCAAACTTCTTGCCCTTCTGTATAGCCTCCTGCAGGATGCGGATGCCCTCGGTGTAAGGCAGATGTACAAACTCTGAGTTGAGAACGCCGTTAAGACGCTCGATAAGACCCTTGTCTATCATCTTGTTAAGGAACTCGAGGTCGTCCTTGCAGTGCTCCAAAGCCCAACGGATGCAGTACTTGATGAAGTCTTCCTCAAGCTCCATCAGTCCGGCGAGGTCGAGGAAGGCTACCTCAGGCTCTACCATCCAGAACTCTGCCAGGTGGCGTGGGGTGTTAGAGTTCTCTGCACGGAATGTAGGACCGAAGGTGTATATAGCCCCGAGAGCTGTTGCTCCCAACTCGCCTTCGAGCTGACCCGACACTGTCAGTGAGGTCTGCTTGCCGAAGAAATCGTCCGAGTAGTCGATCTTGCCGTCTTCTGTCTTCTTGAGGTTGTAGAGGTTCTTGGTTGTAACCTGGAACATCTGGCCTGCACCCTCACAGTCGCTTGCAGTGATAAGCGGAGTGTTGAAGTAGAAGTAGCCGTGCTCGTGGAAGTAGGTATGGATAGCCATAGCCATGTTGTGGCGTATGCGCATAACGGCACCAAAGGTGTTGGTGCGCAGACGCAAGTGAGCATACTGACGCATATACTCGAAGGTCTGACCCTTCTTCTGCATAGGATAGTCGTTGCCGCAGAGACCGTAGATTTCGAGGCTTTCGCACTGAATCTCGGAGGTCTGTCCGTTGCCCTGGCTCTCTACGAGAGTACCAACGGCGCTAATGCAAGCGCCAGTGGTAATCTGCTTGAGCATATCGGCATCAAACTTTGTTGGGTCAACAACAATCTGTATGTTCTTAATTGTCGAGCCGTCGTTGAGTGCAATGAAGTCAACAGCCTTAGAGCTGCGGTGGGTGCGAACCCAACCCTTCACGTTGATTTTGCTTCCAAAGTCGGTGCTGCAAAGAGCGTCTACTACTTTGGTTCTCTTAAGTGTTTCCATTATAAAATAAACTTTACACTATTATACATTATTCGAAGGCGCCCATGCGCAGCATCTCTACTTCCTTCTCTGTGAGGAAGCGCCAGTCGCCGCGGCGGAGGTTCTTCTTTGTGAGTCCAGCGAACTGAACGCGGTCGAGCTTGACAACACGATAGCCGAGGTGCTCGAAGATACGGCGAACGATACGGTTCTTGCCGCTGTGAATCTCGATGCCTACCTGGCTCTTGTCGGTGTCGCTTGCATACTCGATGGCATCAGCGTGTATCTCGCCGTCCTCAAGCTCGATGCCCTCAGCAATCTGCTGCATGTCGTGAGCTGTAACGTTCTTGTCGAGATATACGTGGTATACCTTCTTCTTAAGGAACTTAGGGTGAGTGAGCTTAGAAGCCAAGTCGCCGTCGTTGGTAAGGAGAAGTACGCCGGTGGTGTTGCGGTCGAGGCGTCCTACAGGGTAGATACGCTCTGGGCAAACGTTCTTGACGAGGTCCATAACAGTTTTGCGCTGCTGTGGGTCGTCGCTTGTTGTAACGCAATCCTTAGGCTTGTTGAGCAGTACGTACACCTTCTTCTCGAGGTTTACGGGCTGGTCGTGGAACTTGATCTCGTCGGTGCGCTTGATCTTGGTGCCGAGCTCGGTCACTACCTCGCCGTTTACCGACACCACACCTGCCTGGATAAACTCGTCGGCCTCGCGGCGTGAGCAGATGCCTGCGTTGGCGAGGAACTTGTTAAGACGGATTGGCTCGTTTGGATCGAAGTTCTCTTCCTTATACTCGATGCGCTTCTTCAAGCTATATTTTGCATTTGGATCATAGCCAGGAGTGTGCTGACGGTTGTATCCGCCCTGCTGTCCGTAGCCGCCACGGTTGTATCCGCCACGCTGCTGACCGTAGCCACTGCGCTGCTGACCATAACCGCCGCGCTGCTGATAGCCACCGCGCTGCTGATAGCCGCCACGGTTGTAGCCACCACGCTGCTGATAACCGCTGCGCTGCTGGTATCCGCCCTGCTGCTGGTCGTCGCCCTGCTGACGTGACTGGTAGCTGTTCTGCTGCTGGTCGTCATCGCCCTGCTGGTTGTAACGAGGACGATATCCGCCCTGCGGACGCTGCTGATAGCCACCGCGCTGCTGATAGCCGCCACGGTTGTAGCCACCGCGCTGCTGATAGCCGCCCTGCTGCTGGTCGTCGCCCTGCTGGTTGTAGCGAGGACGATAGCCCTGCTGGCGAGGCTGGTAGCCACCCTGCTGCTGGTCGCCCTGCTGGTTGTAGCGAGGACGGTAGCCCTGCTGGCGAGGCTGGTAGCCGTTGTTGTTGCCGCCACCTTGCAAACCTGCACCGAATCCCTCGGGGCGGAAGCCATTGTCGTCGCTGCCAGTTGAGGCAGAACGGTCGGCATTGTAAGGACGCTGAGTGTGGATACGCGGACGACGTCCGGTTACACTGCGATACTCTCTCTGATAGTTGCCTGCGGGACGGCCATAGCTCTCGCTATTGCCGGTAGTTTGATCCGCTGCTTTCTGTTCCTGGTTCTTTTCCAATTCTGAATCCATAGTTTTTACATTTTTCGCCTCACGGCAAGTGTCACCCATTCCGCCACCCTGCGTTGTGAAGTGGGCGGATAGATGCACTTCTGTTCTTACTTAAATTATTTACTTACTATTAATTATATAGATTGCTATAATCTCTTAATTGATTGCTTTAATCGCTTAATCCGTATATAGACTGCTATAATATTATTTTGCTGTTGTTGTACAACTTAGATGCCGGTGTAGTTGAGCGGTGTGATGGCCATAAGCTCGGCCTTTACAGCATCGCTTACGTTGAGGGTCTTGACAAACTCGTGTATTGTCTCCTCCGACATCTTCTTGTTGGTGCGTGTCAGGGCTTTCAGTGCCTCGTATGGGTGAGGGTAGGCCTCGCGGCGCAAGATAGTCTGTATGGCTTCTGCCACAACTGCCCAAGTATTGTTGAGGTCTTCCTCAATCTTCTCCTCGTGAAGGATAAGCTTGCGCAATCCCTTGAGGGTGCTTGCCAATGCAATCATGCCGTGACCGAAAGGAACACCTACGTTGCGCAGAACGGTAGAATCGGTAAGGTCGCGTTGCAGACGGCTTACAGGCAGCTTCATGGCGAGGAACTGCAGTACGGCGTTGGCTATACCGAGGTTGCCCTCCGAGTTCTCGAAGTCGATTGGGTTCACCTTGTGCGGCATTGCCGACGAACCTACCTCTCCTGCCTTGATCTTCTGCTTGAAGTAGTCCATAGAGATGTACATCCAGAAGTCGCGGTCGAGGTCGATGATGATAGTGTTGATGCGGCGCATGGCATCAAACACGCTGCCAAGACAGTCGTAGTTGCTAATCTGTGTGGTGTACTGCTCGCGCTCCAAACCAAGCTTTTCGCTAACAAATCGGTTGCCAAAAGCCTTCCAGTCGTATTCGGGATAAGCCACGTGGTGGGCGTTGTAGTTGCCGGTAGCTCCGCCAAACTTGGCTGTCATCTTGCAAGCCTTGAGCTGTGCAAGCTGCTCGTTGAGGCGGTATACGTATACCATAACCTCCTTGCCGAGGCGTGTTGGCGATGCAGGCTGACCGTGTGTCTTGGCAAGCATAGGCACGTCCTTCCATTCGTCGGCATACTGCTGGAGCTGTGCTATAAGCTCTTCGACGAGTGGATAATAAGCCTCTTCGAGAGCCTCCTTGATAGAGAGGGGCACACTGGTGTTGTTTATGTCTTGAGATGTCAAGCCAAAGTGGATGAATTCCTTGTAGGCTTCGAGTCCACCAATCTTGTCAAACTCCTCCTTTATGAAATACTCCACAGCCTTAACGTCGTGGTTGGTCACCTTCTCGATGTCCTTGACGCGCTGTGCGTTCTCTTCGTTAAAGTTCTTGTAGATACCACGCAGGCGCTCAAACAGCGAGTGGTCAAAATTCTTTAGCTGCGGAAGGGGCAGTTCGCAGAGAGTGATGAAATACTCTATTTCCACGCGCACTCTATAGCGTATGAGTGCATACTCTGAAAAATAGTCGGCAAGTTTCTCTGTCTTGCTTCTGTAGCGACCGTCAATGGGCGATATGGCTGTCAGCAAATCAAGTTTCATAAACGTATTTTCTATTTATATATAATGTGTGTTTATATATTGTGCTGCAAAATTACTAATTATATTTGATACTTTGTGTTGTATGTAGTAATTTTTTTACTCGATTGCTTAAAATAAGGGTATATACAACACAAAAAGACCGAAAAGAATTTTACTTCTTTTCGGTTTCTTTGTAGCGGGACCCAGGATTGAACTGGGGACCTCATGATTATGAATCATGCGCTCTAACCAGCTGAGCTATCCCGCCATCGTTCTTGATTGCGGGTGCAAAGGTAGTGATTTTTTATTAACTGCCAAAACTTTTTGATAAAAAATTCACTCAATACTCAAAAAAAACGTATCTTTGCATATATTAAACCACTAAACGCACGACTTTCGTGCTCGGCGATTGACTAACATCAAGCATAATGAAGATAAAGAAAATAGAAATAGAGCATCAACTTAAGTCGACATCACGCAATATTGTGTGGCAACTTATCGGCACCGCCGACGGACTTCGTAAGTGGATAGCCGACGATGTGAAGCTCGAAGGCGACACCCTCACCTTTGTTTGGGGTGAAGTGTGGCGCCATCACGAGATGCGTCAGGCTACATTGCTGCGTGCCGACAACCAAAGTCGCATACGCTGGAGCTGGGACGACGAGGACGACGACACCTACGTGGAGATTAGTATGGTATGCAGTCCGGTGTCGGGAGAGATTACGCTGCACGTCACCGACTTCACCCCGGAGGAAGATGCCGACTGGTTGTACTCTACATGGCGGCACAACTTTGACAGCCTTAGGCTCAAAAGCGGAGTGTAATAGCTTACAAAAAACATTAAAATTAATTGTTTGTGGAATTTTTATACTAATTTTGCAGACACGTATCCCTATGCGCATACGCACCTTATATATAATTAAAAAATACACCTTATATATAATAGGGGATGTTGGAGCAAATAGCATAAAAATATGTTTCGTATAAAGAAGTTAGATATATTCATCGCCAAGCAATTCGGCCTTCTGTTCATAGGAACCTTCTTCATCTGCCAGTTTGTGCTGATGATGCAGTTCTTGTGGCGTTATATCGACGAGCTTATAGGCAAGGGCTTGTCTATGGACGTTCTTGCCGAGTTCTTCTGGCACATGGGCTTGATGCTTGTTCCGCAGGCTTTGCCGCTTGCCATATTGCTTTCGTCGCTTATCACCTTTGGCAATATGGGCGAAAGTTCGGAGCTTACGGCTATCAAGGCTGCCGGCATATCGCTTATGCAGGCTTTCCGTTCGCTCATTGTCATATCTGTGCTCATCTGTCTTACGTCGCTTTATTTCCAGAACACCATCGGCCCTAACGCCAACAAGCAGCTTGGCTTGATGCTGATGTCGATGAAGCAGAAGAGTCCGGAGCTTGAGATTCCGGAGGGTGTTTTCTACGACGGCATCCCCAATTCCAACCTTTATGTGCAGAAGAAGGACCTCAATACGGGCAAACTATACGGTATAATGATATATCGTATGACTGGTTCGTACGAAGACCAGGCCATCATTCTTGCCGACTCGGGCATGCTGCAGTCTACCGCCGAGAAGAAGCACCTTCTGCTTACCTTGTGGAGCGGCGAGTGGTTTGAGAATATGCAGACACAGGAGTTGGCTGGCAACGCGGCTGTTCCTTACCGCCGCGAGACGTTCACCCATAAGCGCATCTTGCTCGATTTTGACGGCGACTTCAATGTTGGCGACGGCTCGTCGATGTCCAACAACGCCAATGCCAAGAGCTTTTCGCGAATCAGTCACGACCTCGATTCGCTCAAGGAGCAGTACGACAGTATCGGACGTGTGTATTACCGCGAAGACCAGCGCATGGCTTATTATCTGCCTCAGGTGTCTGTCAACGACTCTGTGCGCTCGCTAAAGCTTGCCGCCTCCAACACCTACGATGTCGATTCGGCTTTCTCTCGGCTCTCTGCCGACAAGCGCCGCTCGGCTGTAAGCTATGCCTTGCAGCAGGTTAAGCAGCGGGCCATGGACCTCGACTTCAAGCAGATGATAACATCCGACGGCGACCGACTGATTCGTCTGCACCAGATAGAGTGGGTTAGGAAGATTACGCTTGCCCTTACCTGCCTTATCTTCTTCTTTATCGGAGCGCCGCTCGGTGCCATCATACGCAAGGGCGGACTCGGTTTGCCGGTGCTCATATCGGTACTCGTGTTCATTGTCTACTATATCCTCGACGTCTCGGGCTACCGAATGGCACGAGGCGGAATGTGGGCTATATGGTTCGGCAATGCGCTTGCCCCGGCTGTGCTTGTGCCTATGGCTGTGTTCTTCACGTACAAGGCTACCAACGACTCGGTGGTGTTCAACGTCGATTTATACACCGACATCTTCCGCCGGTTCTTCGGCTTGCGTGTCAAGCGACCCATCTACCGCAAGGAGGTGGTCATCACCGACCCCGACTATGCAGCCGACATGCAGACGCTCGAGCGTATTTCGGCAGAGATTGACCTCTACTCGCAGAACCACCGCTTGCGTCATGCGCCCAATTGGGTTAAGGTGTTCTTCAAGTACGAGCCCGACCGCAAGATAGAGGCTATCAACGAAGATCTTGAGACGGTTATCGAGGATCTCAGCAATTCGCGCGACCGCACTATCGTCAACCACCTTAGTGCCTACCCGATAATGTCGGTCAAGGCGCACACACGCCCCTTCGAGCGTCGTTGGCTCAACGTTGTGTCGGCGGTTATCGTGCCTTTCGGTCTGGTGCTCTACTTCCGTATGTGGCGCTACCGACTGCGTTTGTGGCGCGACCTGCGCACAGTTAAGAACGAGAATGATATAATAATAGGACGAATCAAAGCGATTATTTAACATAAAACATTTTAATAATATATATATGGAAGAGTTCAAGCTTAGTAGCATTGAGGATGCTTTGGAAGATTTCAAGGAAGGTAAATTCGTAATCGTCGTTGACGATGAAGACCGCGAGAACGAGGGCGACCTTATCATTGCAGCCGAGAAGATAACCCCGGAGAAAGTTAATTTCATGCTGAAGAACGCTCGTGGTGTGCTTTGTGTGCCCATCACGCTGTCAAGATGTGAGGAACTTGACCTGCCGCATCAGGTGAGCGACAATACATCTATGCTTGGCACACCGTTCACCGTTACCGTCGACAAGCTCGAGGGGTGCACCACTGGCGTGTCTATACACGACCGTGCTGCCACCATCAAGGCTCTTGCCGACCCCAACTCTACTCCTAAGACATTCGGCCGTCCCGGTCATATCAACCCCTTGTACGCTCAGGACAATGGCGTGTTGCGCCGCAGCGGACATACCGAGGCTGCCGTCGACCTCTGTCGTCTTGCCGGACTGTACCCGGCAGGTGCCCTTATGGAGATTATGAACGAGGACGGAACAATGGCTCGTATGCCGGAGCTTCAGAAGATGGCTGCCGAGTGGGGCATGCGCATCATCACCATAAAGGACCTTATTGCCTACCGTCTCAAGAAGGAGTCGATTATAGAGGTGGGCGAGGAGGTAGAGATGCCTACCGAGTGGGGCAACTTCCGTCTTATCCCATTCCGTCAGCAGAGCAACGGATTGGAGCACATGGCTCTTGTCAAGGGCGAGTGGCGTGAGGACGAGCCAGTCCTCGTGCGTGTTCATTCGTCTTGCGCCACTGGCGATATTCTCGGTTCTAAGCGTTGCGATTGCGGTCAGCAGTTGCACAAGGCTATGGAGATGATAGAGAAGGAGGGCAAGGGCGTGCTCGTATATATGCAACAGGAGGGCCGTGGTATCGGTCTTATGAATAAGATTGAGGCTTACAAGCTTCAGGAGGAAGGCTACGACACGGTGGATGCCAACACCCACCTCGGCTTCAAGCCCGATGAGCGCGACTACGGTTGCGGCGCCCAGATGCTGCGTCATCTCGGTGTGCACAAGATGCGCTTGCTCACCAACAACCCTACAAAGCGAGTTGGTCTTGAGGCTTACGGACTCGAGATTGTGGAGAATGTGCCTATCGAGGTTGTCCCTAACAAGTACAACGAGCGCTATCTCAAGACCAAGCGCGATCGCATGGGACATACCCTGCACCTCAAGTAAAGAAACAAACTGGAGTTTATCGGGGAGGTTGGCGTTCTGTTCGTGTAATGGACGTATAATTTATGATTCGTATAATTGTCGTTAATATTAACGCTCATTACACGATAAAATATTATACGTTCATTACACGAACATCAGAACGCCTCTCCCCGATAAACTGTTGTTTTTGCCCCAGTTCACGAATTAACGCTCCAAAAGCTTTGCCGTTTCCGCAAATTAACGTATATTTGCATCCAACCTATTGTATAAATATAATCATTATAAATTATCAATACAAACAAATAGTAGACTGATTATGAATAAGCTACGCAACTTTATCCTCCTTTCCGCAACCGTAGTTGCCGTACTATCGTCATGCTCAAGTTCGGAAGAAGCCAATACCACTGTCGACGACTCTTCATTGACAAATGCCCCTCAAACCGAGGTGTATATGGGCGTTGAGGCCCTCGGCAACTATCAGAAGGTGGCCGCCACACGTGCCGAGAATCCACTCTCGCCAACCACCACAGTCAATTATTTCAATGTTAAGGTCGATCCGCGTCTTGGTTTCAACCTCGCTCCCAACAAGTACGCCGGCATTGTGAATAACGGCAAGGTGTATACCGATTGCCCATACATTACTATAAATAAGGACAAGAACTTCGACTATTTGCTCAGTACAAATGGTTCGGGCTTGCGCACCCTTATCGCAGCAGGCGACACAACCACCGCCACTGTCGTAAAGAAGCTTACCAAGTGGTATGGCCGCACCAATCGCGTGTCTTCTACCGTGGTAGAGAAGAATATCCGCGTGATATGGTACCTCGCCAAGAGCATGGAGAACGGTTGGCATGTCGACGGCTTGCTCACCGATAAGGACGACATCAAGGCGGCTTGCGAAGCCTGCAAGGACGAGGGCTTCCAGGAGATAACCTTCGGCGAGAACGATGGCAAGAAGCAGCTCACCTATCTGCAGCTTGTCGGCTACTATCCAGCCGTCTACAACATCAAGCCCATCGACCCAACGCTCTTTGTCGATATCCACCAGCAGAAGCATTCTTCTTGGGGCGAGATCAAGACCTCGCTCCACATCAAGGAGGCTAAGGACGTCAAGGTGTTCCTTCCTGTTGGCATGGGCTACTCTGTAGAGGGTGCCGATCCTGCCGCCCTTGCACGCTACTTCGAGAAGTACTTCGAGGTACAGGATTACGATGCTGCCATTGGTGCCAACGTCCAGCTCACCATTGAGCGTCAGGCTGCCGGCATCACCATCAGTGTCACCGGCATAACAAAGGAACTGCTCAAGGCTCTTGAGCGCCGCTACAACGACGGACTCACCATCGAGATTCACTCTTACTATAAGCTCACCGACAATAAAGGCGCCGATAATATCGCACCGGTTTGGAGCGCCCTCAAAAAATCTACCGTCACCTATGACGGCGATGTAAAGTGCAGCATCACCTCGGCTTTCAACAGCGAGAGCGTGGATTAAGGGTCTGGGTTCAAAGCGCCGCTATATATTTACATGTAAAAGAACCATAAATTTTTCTCCTTATTCTATCATTTTGCTTGCAATTTCTTCGTATAACTCATTTTTTATAATTAATTTTGCAAGAACTTATAAACGATAGATACTTGATATTATGGCAGAATTATCAAACCGCCTCAATCGTCTTGCTCCGTCGGCAACACTTGCAATGTCGCAGAAGAGCAGCGAAATGAAGGCACAAGGCGTAGACGTGATCAACCTCAGTGTGGGCGAACCCGACTTCAACACTCCCGACCACATCAAAGAAGCAGCCAAGAAGGCAGTCGACGAGAACTTCTCAAGATACTCGCCGGTTCCTGGTTATATGGATCTGCGTAAGGCCATCGTGGCTAAACTCAAGAACGAGAACAACCTCGACTATACAACCAACGAGGTGCTCGTGTCTAACGGAGCCAAGCAGAGCGTGTGCAACACCGTGATGGCTCTCGTCAACGATGGCGAGGAAGTTATCATCCCTGCACCTTACTGGGTTAGCTATCCACAGATGGTTAAGCTCGCAGGTGGCACACCGGTCATCGTAAACGCCGGCTTCGATCAGGATTTCAAGATTACACCCGAGCAGCTCGAGGCAGCCATCACACCCAAGACACGTATGCTTATCCTTTGCTCGCCAAGCAACCCTACAGGCAGTGTGTATTCTAAGGAAGAGCTTGCGGGCCTTGCCGAGGTCATCAAGCGCCACGAGGGTATGTACGTACTCGCCGACGAGATATACGAACACATTAATTATATAGGACGCCACGAGAGCATCGCCCAGTTCCCGGGCATGAAGGAGCGCTCTATCATCGTCA
The DNA here is from genome assembly GCA_900553155.1 of uncultured Prevotella sp. Lineage (GTDB taxonomy): Bacteria > Bacteroidota > Bacteroidia > Bacteroidales > Bacteroidaceae > Prevotella. The sequence continues at coordinate 10,619 of USCM01000047.1, forward strand.
ACGGCGTGTCGAAGGCATACGCCATGACAGGCTGGCGCATCGG
>USCM01000048.1 GCA_900553155.1 uncultured Prevotella sp.
GACGACCATACACAGCAACAAACTCTGCCCTACCACTATCGTAGTAGCGCTTCAACTCTGCTATTTCCCTTTTTCTTCCTATTATATCGCACATACTCCTACCTATTTGTTTAGTTGCAAATATACAAGCATTTTAGGAGATAGCGAAAGAAAATAGTGCTTATTTCGCTACGAAACACATTTTTTAGCGTTCGTAGCGGAATAAGCACAAGAAATGTTATGTAAAAGCAGTCTTTGTTAGGTAAAACAAAAAGGATGACATCCTACACTTAGTGTGAAGGATGTCATCCTTTTTATATTGTTATGCTGTCTGCCTTAGGGGCAGACCTACCGCATTATTAGTCGGCGATCTTAACAGTAGCACGACGGTTGTAAGAAACCGGTGAGAGGTCCTTAACACCACCCTTGCCCTCTGTTGTGATCTGGTCGCGGCTAACGCCCATCTTAACGAGCTCGTTAGCAACGGTCTCAGCACGACGCTCAGAAAGCTTCTGGTTGTAAGCTGCAGAACCTGTAGCGCTGTCAGCGTAACCTGTAACAACGAGGTTAGTGTTGTTCTCCTTAGCGAAGTCGGCAAGACCCTTAACATTTACGAGGTCCTTGCGAGAAGCTACAGTATACTTGTTGATGTTGAAGAATACTGACATAGGAGCGTTGCTGTAGTTCTTAACAGCTGCAGTCTCATTTGACTTTTCAGCCAGGAGCTTCTTCAGGCGAGCGTTCTCAGCGTTAGCATCGTTGAGCTGTGCGTTGAGAGCGTCGATCTGGCTCTGTGAGAGGGCCTTGATAGCTTCTACGTCCGGAGTCTTCTCCCATGTAGCCTTGCCCAGGTTGAATGTCAAGCCAAGCTCAGCATAGAGGCGGTTGTCCTTGCCTTCCCAGATACGGCCTCTGCCACCCTCTGAGATACCGTCGAAGTCCTCTTCAGCATAGTTCCAACCAAGCTCGAAGTTGATACCAACCTTCTTGCTTACGCGGAATGTGTTGAGTACACCGAATGAGAGGTTCATAGCATAGCAGTTGTCGCAGCAGTTGCGGTTGATACCACCACCGAGGAAAGGAACGAAGTTCCAAACACGGTCAGGGTTGTAACCATAGAGCATATTGCTGAGGTTGAAGAGAACGTTCTCGTTAAGAGTCCATATGTGACGTGTGTGCTTTACGTCATCGTATACCTGACGGCCCCACAAGCCCTGGAACTTGGTACGAAGACCGAGACCCGGTGTGAACCACTTACCTACGGCTACAGAGAAACCAGGCATAGCGCGGAAACCCTTGAACGGGCTGTGTGAAAGGCCCTGTCCGTGCTCCTCGTTAGAATAATATGCATTCCAATCTGCACCTACCTGAATAAACCAATTGCTCCAGAATGAGTTAGTTGCAACGCTGTACTTCAGTACAGGATCTGTGGTTGTCTCCTGGGCCTTAGCACCCATTGTCAAGCCACACATTGCCAAAACAATTAATAACTTTTTCATAACCTTTTTTATTTAACAATCAATATTTATCTTTTCGAAAAGGGCGTATTGTCCCCCTAAATCGCCACAAAGGTACTAATAAAAACTAAATCGGCATACGTTTTTGATAAAAATGTTGCCTAAATGTCTAAAAAACCTTATAATTAAAACAATTTATGTGGACTTTTCACCTAATTGTATACTAAATAGTTAGGGCTTCATCCGAGCAGCCTCTCCATCTCCGTCTGCCTCAACAGCGTAAGCACGCGCTTGCCGTCGGGGGTGTAGTTGAAGTTGGAGCAGGCGAAGAGGTCGTTGACGATGTTCTCCATCTCGGCGTTGGTAAGCACCTGGCCGTAGGTAACGGCAGCGCTGCGGGCAAGCTCGAGAGCTACGGCATGGCAGATGTCATCGGTTGCCGACGCCGGTTTGTCGGCTGCGGTTGCCACGAGGTCCTGCACAAGGGTTACGTAGTTGAGCCCATCGAGACCTGCCGGCACCGAGTTGATGGTGTACGTGCCATCTTGCTGCTGGGCTATCTCAAAGCCTATGGCCTCCAACTCGGGCAGTATGGCGCGCATCGTGGTGTCCTCGGTGGTGGAGAACTGTACCGTCTCGGGGAAGAGCAGCTTCTGGCTGTAAGCCTTGCGGTCGGCTGTCTGGGCAAGGTAGCGCTCGTAGAGGATGCGGGTGTGGGCGCGGTGCTGGTCGATAATCATAAGGCCCGACTTGACGGCGGTCATAATATACTGGCCCTTATACTGATAGTGTACGGGCGACTTCTCTTCTATCGGACTCTCCTGTGCCTCTTCCTGCACGTCGTCCTCGGGTGCCTCGTCGGGCACTTCGGGCTGTGCGAAACGGCGCGACTGCAATATGCCGTCTGCCGGAACGGCACTTGCCTTCGACTTCACTACCCCACCGCCTGCCGACGAGAAGAGCGATGGCTGATGTGTCGAGCCGCCGCCCAATCCGTCGTACAGCTTCTCCCATTGCTGCGGCACGGCATCCTGTCGGCGCGGCGAAGGTTCGTTGAAGGGATTGTACGACGAGTTGTATTGCAGCTTGGGTGCCTTGACCTCGTCGTCGCCGTCGCCAAGGGCGGGTATCTCGGGCAGTCCCTCGGTGTCGAACTCGATGGCTGTTACGTCCTTGAACATGCCCACGGCATCCTTGACGGCTGCCGCGAGAATCTGCCAGATGGTAGGCTCGTTCTCAAACTTAATCTCGGTCTTGGTTGGGTGTATGTTGACGTCGATGTCCTCGGGCTTTACGGTGAAGTAGACAAAGTAGGGCACTTGGTCGCCTTCGGGTATCAGTCGCTCGTAGGCGGACATCACCGCCTTGTGGAAGTAGGGGTGCTTCATGTAGCGTCCGTTGACGAAGAAGAACTGGCGGGCGCCCTTCTTGCGTGCCGACTCGGGTTTGCCCACGAAGCCGTTGATCTTGCACATCGTGGTGTCGATGTCGAGTGTCAGGAGGTGCTGGTTTATCTTCTTGCCGAAGACATCCACAATGCGCTGGCGCAAGGAACCTGCCTTGAGGTTGTACAGCTCGTTCTGGTTGTTGTACAGCGTAAAGGCTACGTTGGGATTGACAAGCACTATGCGCTCGAAGGCGGCGATAATGTTGTTTAGCTCGGTGGCGTTCGACTTGAGAAACTTGCGTCGAACGGGTACATTGTAAAACAAATTCTCTATGAGGAAGTTGCTGCCCACGGGGCATGAGCAAGGCTCTTGCGACACGAAGCGCGAGCCGGCGATGGACAGCTGGGTGCCAACGTCGTCGCCTTCGAGACGTGTCTTGAGCGTAACCTGTGCCACAGCGGCTATGGATGCGAGCGCCTCGCCACGGAAACCCATAGTGTGGAGGTTGAAGAGGTCGTCGGCCTTGCGTATCTTCGACGTTGCATGGCGCTCGAAGGAGAGGCGGGCGTCGGTCTCCGACATGCCCTTGCCGTTGTCGACTACCTGTATGGATGTGCGACCAGAGTCGGTGCACACCACATTGATGGAGGTGGCGCCGGCGTCAATGGAGTTTTCAACCAACTCCTTTATAACGCTTGCCGGGCGCTGTATAACCTCGCCTGCGGCTATCTGGTTGGCCACAGAGTCGGGAAGAAGTTGTATTATATCACTCATATTATAGAATTGGGGTTACTGGTTTATTAATACATCAACATCATAAACAACACGCCAAGCAGCACCACCGCCAACGCTACGATGCAGCCGGGCAATGCCGAGGCTCGGCGTCTGCCACGCTGATAGCCTGCTGCCTCCTCTGCCGACTGGCGCGCAAGCTGCTCGGGACTTACTCCACGACGCAGACTGTCGAGGATGTCGCGACGCTCGTTGCTGAAGCGTGGGGTGTAATGGAAACCGCGGGGGCGGCGATTGAAGAAGTAAGACATATTTGAATTAAGAGTTACGAGTTAAGAGTTACGAATTATTTGAATTAAGAGTTACGAGTTTGGAGTTGCGAATTATTAATTCCTAATTGAACAATTCCTAATCGGCACAGCCGACAAATTCGTAATTCCTAACTCCTAATTCCTCATTCAAAACTCCTAATCGGCGCTTCGCGTCTTCTTACCGCCTTAAGCTCCGACCCTGCCTTCTTGCCACGCCAATTAAAGACGTCGTCCTTATCGGTTGGACGAACATAGTCGAACCAAGCAAATTCGGGCAGTCGATACTTGTCGGGCGGTATCTGGGTGATAGGGTACATGGTGCCAACCGACTTGGATGCCCATATCTTCTCGAGCTGACGGGTGGGCGACATGTACATACGCATGGTGTCGGTCTCGAGATAGTTGAGCTCGGTAAGCACCGAGTCCTTGTTGTCGGTATTGTAGAACACTGTCTTGACGCTGCCAATGGCATCGGCACGGCGCATCGCACCATCGTTGAAGTAGGCGTCCATACGGGTGGACGACACCTGGTTGTAGTGGTTCTTGTCGTCTACCTTCTCCACGGACAAAGCCTGACCAATAATCTCCGCCTTGCGCACGGTGGAGTCGTTCATATATATCTTCATCACCTCGCCAAGGAGCTGGCGATTGTAGTTCCACGCTATAGGGTCGCGGTACATCGTCATGCACGAGTCTTGCGAGTTGAACACAAGCGAGTCGCACACTGCCTGGAGGTCCTGTCGGTAGGCACGCACATGGTCGAAGGCGTGCACCTTGCGGTAGACAGAGTCGGTGCCGATGTTGTGGGTATATATCTTAAGCGAGTCGGCGTGCATCCACAACGTGTCCTTCTGCGAGTAGTCGAGCATCAAGGCACGGTTGGTGGCATAGCCATAACCGGTCTGCTCGTTGTAGAAGACGTGCTGGGCACGAAGCTCGTTCTTGTTCTCCTTGTCTATATACACTACGTTGCCAAATCCCTCGTTAAGCCCGGTCTTGCTGTTGTGGTACAGCGAGTCGCCCGTTATCGACTTGTCCTTGTCTACAATGGTAGAGCGGCCGAAGAGCTGCGACTGGTCGGTGTGCGAATTGAGGTAGGCATCCGATGTGTGGATTATGCTGCCCTTGGACGTTATGGTAGACGGGCCAACGACGTGCGCCACGGATGCGCGGGTGTCGTAGTGAAGGGTATCGGTTGTGATGTGGTTCTTGCCCGAGTACATCTCGACACCATAGTAGAACGAAGCCTGGCGTGTGGCTGTGCTGTAAGCGCCCCAGTCGGACACAAGGCGGTCCTTGCCATCGACCAGCTTGCCGCCCTCGAAGAAGTAGGCAAGGTTGTATATACGGTCGTAGTCGAGCGAGTCGGTATACAATGTCTGCGTGCGATGCTTCAGCACCACGTTGTGGCGTGCGTGCATCATCTGGTCGGCTCCGTTGTAGTCGGCATAGTTGCACGTAAGCGACAGGGTGTCGCCCTGGCGGAAGTGTACGTGTCCGAAAGCCTCAACCGAGTTTGACTCCTGGTAGAAGTAGGCGCTGTCGCAGGTAAGCTGCGAGCCGGCATGCGTGAAATGTACCTTGCCACGCAGTATCTGCGCGTCGGGCACGGCACTGTAAACGTCGTAGCTAAGCTGGTCGGCATGCACAAGATACACACGCTCGTCGGTCTTCTTGCGCTTCTTTTGCTTATAGGGCGCGGCTACAGCCGAGAACAGACAAAATACAAAAAGGCATAGAACGGTCAGCGTAACCGTTCTATGCCAATTTAAATTTATAGGATTTTGTTTCTTCATTTCTATAATATTACTCACCTTCCACATTAGTGTGGGGAGGCAGGGCTTTACTTAACCCAACCCTCATACTCGAAATTGCACGTCTTGTAGCGGTCCTTCATTCGCACATACGTGGTCTTTATCTTATTGACTACCCACTTGTGCAAGAACTCGGCGCGCTCCTTTTGCAGCACAAGGTTCTTCATCACCTGGAAGTCCTCGGTTATAGTGGCACGGTGGGCAGGTGTGCGACTCTTGAGTTTGACGATAGCCACAACAGTCTTGCCCTTCTCGTTAATCATTCGGAAAGCGTTAGACACGTCGCCTACCTCCATCTTCTCTACCTCGCGGGCTACCTCTGTGGGCAGGTCCTTCATCTGGAACTTGGATGTGCGGCCGTCCTCGCCGTTGAACGACATCAAGCCGTGGTTGTTGCGGGTGTCCTTGTCGTCGGAAGCAAATGCGGCAGCCTCCTCAAACGAGAACTTGTCGGCACGTATGTCTGTGGCGAGCGAGTCGAGACGGATGCGCATCGAATCGGTTGCCGCCTCCGACACACGCGGTATACGGAGGATGTGGCGCACCTTGATTTTGTCGCCACGCTTGTCGATGAGCTGTATGATGTGGAAGCCATACTCCGACTCTACGATCTTGGATATCTTCTTTGGGTCGGTAAGGTTGAAGGCTACGGCAGCAAAGGCGGGGTCGAGCATACCGCGACCTACGTAGTCCATCTCGCCTCCCTGACGTGCCGAACCGGGATCCTCAGAGTAGAGACGGGCAAGTGTGGCGAATGATGTCTCGCCGTTGTTGACACGCTCGGTATACTCGCGCAGGTCGTTCTTGATGCGGTTTATCTCCTCCTGCTCTATCTTAGGCTGGCGTGTAATGATCTCAACCTCTACCTCGGTAGGCACAAACGGAATGCTGTCCTCTGGCATATTGCGGAAGTAATTGCGCACATCCGACGGTGTAACGCTGATGTCCTGCACAAGCTTCTCCTTCATCTGCTGTATGAGCTGGTTGTTGCGGAAGTCGTCGTGCAGCTGCGAGCGGAGCTGTGTAATGCTCATCTTCTTATACTCCTCGAGCTTCTCGCGAGAGCCAGCCTGCTGTATCCAGCGGTTAATCTGCATGTCGATGTTCTGTGCTATCTCGCTCTCGGTAACGCTGAGCGAGTCGATTTCGGCTTGATGCAAGAAGAGCTTCTGTACGGCTATCTGCTCCGGGATGACGCAGTCGGGGTCGCCATGCCATTGTACACCTTCGGCTTCGCCTTGGAGGCGCATAATCTCGACATCCGACTTAAGTATAGGCTCGTCGCCCACAACCCATATCACCTCGTCGGCGATGCTATGTTCGGGTACGTCGTTGTCTACCACAGCACGACTCTCGGTGGTGTCGGGCAGCGATACAGCCATATCGGTTGTATCGGCGGCAGCCACACTCTTCTTGGCAGAAGGGTGTCCGGCGCTTGCCATTGTGCCGGCGCAGACAAGAAGCGCGAGCCCGGCTATTATCAATTTGTTCTGTTTGTGCATTTATGTCTTGTTAGTATATATTAATGTATAAGGGAGAGGGGCGTGTGCCTGATGTTGCTTGCTGGCTGCTGGGCTTAGTGCTTGTTTACTGTAGCAAGTGCCTCCTCGTTTAGCACAACGGGGTATTGCTTGCGCAAATCTGCAATCCACTGCTTCTCAAGATACTCCTGATAGTCGGCCACAACAAGCTCGCGAACGTCGTCGTAGGTCTTGGGAGCCTTGAGCTTCTTGCCAAATACGGCTGTGTGCTCGTAGCCCTTAGGCGCTGTGTAGGTGGTGTCTACCTGGAAAATCTCGCGGTCTACAAGAGCGTTGTCGCCCTTCTTGAATATGCCCTTCACTACCTTGATGCGCAAGGTAGAATCGTTGAACTGCTTGCGCAGGGTCTCAGCCCAGTCGTCAAAGTCGACCTTCTTGATAGAACGCTTCACAGCCTCTACGTCGGCGGCGTTCTTGCAGTTGTAGGCTATGCCCTTGAAGCGTGGCTCGGTCCAGGCATAACGCTTGCGGTTCTTCTTGAAGAAGGCTGCAAGACCAGCCTCGTCCTTGGCTGCCTTGTCCCAAACCAAGCGGTTGGAAATATCGTAAAGCAGCAAGCCGTCGTGATACTCGCGTATCAGATTGCGCAGTGCGGGGTCCTTGGCAGCCATCTCGTCGGCACGCTTGTCGAGCAGGCTCTGTACCGTTGTGGCAGGCTGGGCAGCCTTGGCAAGCGAGTCGAGCTTCTGCGAGACGATGTGATCGCGCAAGCCGCGCTGGTCGATAAAGCGGCGAATGTCGGCGCGGAGCGTGTCGTACGGGAAGAAGTTTTGCTTGTCCATAAGCTTTACGATGTGATAGCCAAAGGGCGAGAGGAACGGCTTGGACAGCTCGCCCTTCTTCATTGCGAACACCACGTCCTCAAACTCCTTTACGGTTTGACCCTTCTGTACCCATGAAATGTCGCCTCCACGAGAAGCCGAACCCTTGTCGTCGGAAAGACGGCAGGCAAGGTCGGCAAAGTTGGCACCCTTCACAAGTGCCGTGTATATCGAATCGGCACGCAGCTTGGCAGCATCCTGCTCTGCCTGCGTGGCGTTCTGCTTGAGCATAAGCAGTATGTGCGACGGACGAACCAAGCCGCCATTGCTGTCTATGCGTGTCTGTGTCTCCTTATATATCTTGCGTGCCTCTGCCTCTACATCGTCGTCGTTGATGAAGGAAGGACGCACCTGTTGGTCGCGATAAGAAAGAAACTCCTTGCGGAAAGCGCTTGTTGTGTCGATACCGGCAGCCTCGGCTGCAAGCACCTTAAGCTTGTAGTTGACAAACAAGGGCACGTAATCGGCGACACTCTTCTTGTCGACGACGGTCTCGGAGTTGTTCTTGTTGTACGAATACTCAAACTCTGAGCGCAACACGGGTTTCCCGTTTATGGTCATAACAACGGGGTCGGCGGTCTGTGCGCCAGCGCTGCTTGCAACTATGAGCATGGCAGCCAACAGTGATTTAAACTTCATTTTTAATGTGCGAAATACTTGTTTATTAAAAAAACACGTTAAGCAATGGTGCCGATGCCACACGTGGTGACAATCTGCGCCATTGCTTTGATATTGCTATTGCCTGCGGCTTGACGTGCAAGACCGCAAGGCAAGACTGATGCTTACTGCGGGCGCGAATAGTTAGGTGCCTCGCTTGTGATTGTGATGTCGTGCGGATGGCTCTCAAGCACACCAGCGTTGGTGATGCGTGTGAACTTGGCATCGTGCATCTTCTCGATTGTACCTGCACCGATGTAGCCCATACCCGAGCGCAAACCACCGATGAGCTGGTAGATAACCTCCTGTACGGTTCCCTTGTAAGGCACACGTCCTGCGATGCCTTCCGGCACGAGCTTCTTGACGTCCTTGGTGCCTGCCTGGAAGTAGCGGTCCTTTGAGCCATTCTCCATAGCCTCAAGCGAGCCCATACCACGGTAGCTCTTAAACTTACGACCGTTGAAGATGATGGTGTCACCGGGGCTCTCCTCGGTACCCGCAACAAGCGAGCCGATCATTACTGAGCTTCCGCCGGCTGCAAGAGCCTTAACAACGTCGCCCGAATAGCGCAGACCACCGTCGGCAATCAAAGGTACACCTGTGCCCTGGAGGGCTGAATATACATCATATATAGCGCTGAGCTGTGGCACACCCACACCTGCTACGACACGTGTTGTACAGATAGAGCCCGGACCAATACCTACCTTAACGGCGTCGGCACCATTGTCTACCAACATACGTGCGGCTGCACCTGTAGCCACGTTGCCCACAACGATATCCACTGTAGGGAACGAAGCCTTTGCCTCGCGAAGCTTCTCGATAACATACTTAGAGTGACCGTGGGCTGTATCGATAACGATAGCGTCGGCGCCTGCCTCTACGAGGGCGCTCATACGGTCGAGTGTGTCGGCTGTAACACCTACACCGGCTGCTACACGCAGACGTCCCTTGTCGTCCTTGCAAGCCATTGGCTTGTCCTTGGCCTTGGTGATGTCCTTATATGTAATAAGACCTACGAGGTGGTTGTCGCTGTCGACTACCGGCAACTTCTCAATCTTGTTAGACTGGAGGATGTCGGCTGCGGCGGCAAGGTCGGTCTTAATATGAGTGGTAACGAGGTTCTCGTGTGTCATCACATCGTCGATAAGCTTGTCGAGATGACGCTCGAAACGAAGGTCGCGGTTGGTTACGATGCCCACGAGGTGGTTCTCACCATCAACGACAGGAATACCACCAATGTGATACTCTGCCATCATGTCGAGAGCGTCTTTCACTGTCTTGCCGCGGCGGATTGTCACCGGAGCGTAGATCATACCATTCTCAGCACGCTTAACTGTGGCTACCTGACGGGCCTGGTCTTCGATAGACATGTTCTTGTGAATAACACCAATACCACCTTCGCGCGCAATGGCAATAGCCATAGCCGACTCGGTTACGGTATCCATGGCTGCTGTGACAAAGGGCACATTCAGGTCGATGTTACGAGAGAACTTGGTTTTCAACTCTACCGTCTTGGGCAGTACCTCTGAATAAGCGGGG
>USCM01000049.1 GCA_900553155.1 uncultured Prevotella sp.
AGAATAACGTGGCTATACGCCGATTCCCTAAGAGTATCCTCGCCGGTATGTTCGGATTCGAGAAGAAGAACTTCTTTAAGGCTGAGGCTGGGGCAGAGAAGGCTCCCAAGGTTGAGTTCTAAAGGCACGATTAAGCAACTTTTGAGCTATGATTTATAACGTTGGATTATTGAAAAACGACAATAGGGCAGGGCGGAAGCACGGCTCGCACATAGCCATAAGGCTTCTGTCCTGCCTCTTGTTCCTCTTTATGGCATTGCAGGCAACAGCCACCGACACCAAGCAATACACCATAGGCGACGTGCCTAACGTGCGCCTTACAGACGTGCGGCAGTATGTTAGCGACCCAACGGAGATACTGTCTCCCATAGCTCGCGACTCAATAAACGCCATATTGGGCAGACTGGAGAAGTCGACCGGCATAGAGACGGCGGTTGTTATGCTGCCCTCTATCGGCGATGCCGACATCTTCGACTTCGGTCACGAGCTGTTCCGCACGTGGGGTATAGGCAAGAAGAAGTCGGACAACGGACTGCTTATACTCTTTGTGATGGACCAGCGCAAGGTGCGGTTCACCACAGGCTACGGCATCGAGGGCACCATGACCGACGCCATGTCGAAGCGCATACAGATGCAGCAGATGATTCCGCACTTCAAGGAGGGCGACTGGAACAACGGTATGGTGGACGGCGTGAGGGCGGCTGCCAAGGTGCTCGACGGCTCGATGGAGCCAGAGGATGCCGACGATGAGGACGACGGACTGCTTGGGGCCTTTATCGCTCTTGGCACTATAGTGGCCATTACGCTGCTGTGCATATATCTTATGGGCGAGCAACAGCGTTGTCCTAAGTGCCGCAAGAAGGGTGGCTTGCAGAAGGTAAACTCGCAGATACTGCGCCTTTCGACCGGAAAGAACGGCAGAAGTGGTGGCAGAAAGATTCGCCGCACAACCTATGTCTGCAAGTATTGCGGACATACCGTTACCAAAGACGAGGACATCGACGACGCTGGCAATGCCATGGCTAATGCAGCTATATTAGGCTCAATGCTTGGCAGCGGCAGACGCGGTGGCGGTTTCGGCGGTGGCGGAAGCTTCGGCGGCAGCTTTGGCGGTGGCTCTACAGGTGGCGGCGGTGCCACATCAGGTTGGTAATAATTAGTAACCAGGTTGGTAATAATAGTAACAAAAACATCATTCGACAATGAAGATACAAATAATCAACGGCCCCAATCTTAATCTGCTCGGCACTCGCGAGCCGGGCATCTACGGCAGCAGCACCTTCGACGACTATCTCAAGACGTTGCGCGCACAGTATCCCGATGTGCAGATAGACTATTATCAGAGCAACATCGAGGGTTGTCTTATCGACAAGATGCAGGAGGTGGGCTTCGGCTACGACGGCATAATCCTTAATGCCGGGGCTTATACACATACCAGCATAGCATTGCAGGATTGCATACGCTCGCTTAAGTCGCCCGTTATCGAGGTGCACATCAGCAACGTTCACAAGCGCGAGGAGTTCAGACATAAGTCGATGATATCGTGCGCCTGTCTTGGTGTTATATGCGGATTCGGTATGCAGTCGTACCGCCTTGCTCTTGAGGCAATCCTTAACAGACAATAACCCACAGCTTATTATGACCGAAGAATTAGAGAAATACGTACTTTCCCACTCGGCTCCGGAGGGCGACTATCTCTATCGTCTCTACCGTGCCACCAACATACATACCATACATGGACGTATGGCGTCGGGCCACTTGCAGGGTCGTCTGCTCAAGATGTTTGTCGAGATGATACGTCCCAAGAACATCCTTGAGGTGGGCACCTTCTCTGGCTACAGCGCTATATGTATGGCAGAGGGCTTGGCAGAGATAGCCAAGAGCACCGAAGCGCATGCCAATGGAGCCTCTGCGGCGTCGGCTGCGGAGGGCAACGGCAAGGAAGCCGTGGTTAGTAAGGTGTGGACGTTTGAGATAAACGACGAGATGGAAGACTTCACCCGTCCTTGGCTGGAGGGTTCGCCGGTGGCAGAGCACATAGAGTTTCGCATAGGCGACGCCAATGTTGAGGCCCCCAAACTCGGCATCGAGTTTGACATGGCGTTTGTCGATGGCGACAAGCGCACATACGTCGAGACCTATGAGATGGTGCTTAAGCTTATGCGTCCAGGCGGCTTTATCCTCGCCGACAACACCCTATGGGACGGTCATGTAACCGATCCCGCCTACGACCACGACCAGCAAACGCAAGGCATACGCCGCTTCAACGACCATGTGGCGCAGGACGATAGGGTGGAACAGGTGATGATACCGCTGCGAGATGGACTGACTGTGATAAGGAAAAAGTGAAAAGAGAAAAGTGGAATATGACTTCTGAAGCCTTCGGCGACAGTGGTGATTCGTTTTATTGATAATAAATTCACTTATTTAAATATAAAGCAGTAACTTTGCACCTTGTATCAATCATCACCCCTCAAGGTTACAGGCAACAATCCACCTTGTACCAAGCACCCCCTCACAATATATCAACAAAGGAAACAAGAAATAACAAAATAAAGACATGTCATTAAAATGTGGTATTGTAGGACTCCCCAACGTGGGCAAGTCTACTCTCTTCAACTGCCTTTCTAACGCTAAGGCGCAGGCAGCCAACTTCCCCTTCTGTACAATCGAGCCTAACGTGGGCGTAATCACCGTGCCCGACGAGCGCCTTACAAAGCTCGCCGAGATAGTTCATCCGGGTCGCATCGTGCCTGCCACTTGCGAGATTGTCGACATCGCCGGACTCGTTAAGGGTGCCTCTAAGGGTGAGGGACTCGGCAACAAGTTCCTCGGCAACATCCGCGAGACCGACGCCATTATACACGTGCTGCGTTGCTTCGACGACGACAACATCGTGCGCGAGGGCGGCGCCAGCGTCAATCCGGTGGAAGACAAGGAAGTTATCGACACCGAGCTGCAGCTTAAGGACCTTGAGACCGTTGAGGCTCAGCTCCAGAAGCAGTCTAAGATAGCCGCTATCGGCAACAACAAGGACGCCAAGGTAGCCGTGAGCGTGCTCAACGCCTATAAGGAAGTGCTCGAGCAGGGCAAGAATGCTCGTACCGTCGAGTTTGAGTCGAAGGAGGAGCAGCACTATGCCCACGACCTCTTCTTGCTCACCGCAAAGCCAGTACTATACGTTTGCAACGTCGACGAGGCATCTGCCAAGAACGGCAACAGGTACTCGGAGCAGATAGCAGAGATAGCAAAGAGCGAGGGAGCCGAGATGCTCGTCATCGCCGCAAAGACCGAGGAAGACATCGCCTCGCTCGAGACATACGAGGACAAGCAGATGTTCCTTGAGGAACTGGGCTTGGAGGAGAGTGGCGTGAACCGCCTTATCAAGAAGGCTTACAGCCTGCTCAACCTCGAGACATTCATCACTGCCGGCGAGATGGAGGTCAAGGCTTGGACCTACCACAAGGGCTGGAAGGCTCCGCAGTGTGCCGGTGTTATACACACCGACTTCGAGAAGGGCTTTATCCGCGCCGAGGTTATCAAGTACGACGACTACATCCAGTACGGTTCGGAGGCTGCTGTGCGCGAGGCAGGCAAGCTCTCTATCGAGGGTAAGGAGTACGTTGTGCAGGACGGCGACATCATGCACTTCCGCTTTAATGTTTAAACAACGCATCTAAGACATAGTAGGAGGGTGTAAACCATTATGAATCTACTTAACTACATCGTATGGGATCCAAGCAGCACGGCATTGTCGTTAGGCCCCTTCGCCATACACTGGTACTCGCTTTGCTGGCTCATCGGCTTGGCTCTCGCCTACATCATAGTGCACCGCCTGTATCGTGAGCAGCAGGTTAAGGACACGCTCTTCGACCCGCTCTTTATCTATTGCTTTATAGGCATATTGGCAGGAGCGCGTCTCGGACACTGCTTGTTCTACCAGCCCGACCTCTTCCTTTCGTCGTGGAAGCACTTTGTGGAGATTTTTCTGCCCATCGACTTCCTTCCGAGTGGCGGCTGGCGATTTACAGGCTACCGCGGACTGGCGTCGCATGGCGGCACACTGGGCCTGATGCTTGCACTCTGGCTGTACGTTAGACGCACCAAGATGAACATCTGGCAGGTGCTCGACAACATTGCCATAGCCACACCCGTGACAGCATGCTTCATCCGTCTGGGCAACCTCATGAACTCAGAGATAATAGGCAAGGTTACTGATGTGCCTTGGGCTTTTATCTTCCAGCAGGTCGACGGAATGCCCCGCCATCCCGGACAGCTGTACGAGGCGATAGCCTACGCTCTGCTGTTCGTCATAGGTTGGGCTTTCTATCGCAGCAAGCCGCAGCGTGTGGGTACGGGCTTCTTCTTCGGATTGTGCCTTACCTACATCTTCACGGCACGCTTCTTCATCGAGTACACCAAGGAGATACAGGAGGCTTTCGAGGCTTCGCTGCCTCTCGACATGGGTCAGCTGCTAAGCATACCGTTCGTTGTCATAGGCATCGCGTGCATGGTAGGGGGCAAGTGGATGCAGAAGTTCGCTGATATTGCGAAGAAATAAAAACTGCTAAAAATACTGAATATAAGCCATATATCCGGGAAAAGTAGTAAATTTGCACGAATTTAATTAAACATAATAATACACATAAAGAAAATTATGGACAAACTTAGTTACGCTTTGGGTCTGGGCATCGGCCGTCAGCTCTCACAGATGGGAGCCGAAGACCTCAATATTGATGATTTTGCACAGGCTATAAAGGACGTTATCGCAGGCAACAGCTTGCAGGTAACCGAGCAGGAAGCGCAGTCGATTGTTACAGAATTCTTCCAGCAGCAGGAGGCCAAGCAGCGTGCCGCCGCAGCCGAGAAGTACAAGGATAACAAGGAAAAGGGTGAGGCTTGGCTCGCCGAGAAGGCTATGGAGGAAGGTGTAGAGACACTGCCTTCGGGCTTGATGTACCAGGTTCTTAACGAGGGCACAGGCAAGAAGCCTACCGCAGCCGATACCGTTGAGTGCCACTACGAGGGTCGTCTTATCGACGGCACAGTGTTCGACAGCAGCTACAAGCGTGGCGAGAGCGCCACATTCCCTCTCAACGGCGTTATCCCAGGTTGGACAGAGGGCGTACAGCTCATGTCGGAGGGTGCCAAGTATCGCTTCTTCATCCCTTACCAGCTGGCTTACGGCGAGCGTGGCGCAGGTCAGGCTATCCCACCGTTTGCAGCTCTCGTGTTCGATGTAGAGCTTATCAAGGTGCTCTAAAACAAATGTATGCAACCGCATGCAAGTAGGACAAAATGAGAAACAAAAAACACAACAATTAATAAACAAATGAAGAAATTCACATTCGTAGCCGCTATGGCTATCGCAGCTGCAAGCATTGTATCGTCTTGCGGCAACTCGACTTCTTCGAAGCCGAATCTTAAGGACGACGTAGACACACTGTCGTACGCTTTCGGTCTTGCTCGTACACAGGGCTTGAAGCAGTATCTTGCCCAGATGGATGTTGACACCACTTACATGGACGCCTTTGTAAAGGGCCTTAAGGACGGTGCCAATGCCGGTGACGACAAGAAGAAGGCAGCCTACTACAAGGGCTTGGAGATTGGCAATATGATTAGCCAGCAGTGGGTGAAGGGCATCAACACCGAGCTCTTCGGCCAGGACTCTACAAAGAGCATCTCTCTTCAGAACCTCTTGGCAGGCTTTATCCAGGGCGCAACAGGCAAGAAGGGCCTGATGACAGTGGAGCAGGCTGGCCAGGTAGCTCAGGTCAAGATGATGGCTATCAAGGCCAAGCAGCTTGAGGTGCAGTATGGTCCGCTCAAGAAGAAGGGCGAAGCATGGATGGCTGCCAATGCCAAGAAGCCGGGCGTAAAGACCTTGCCTTCAGGCGTACAGTATAAGGTTATCAAGGAAGGTGCGGGCGCGATGCCTAAGGACACATCGTTGGTTAAGGTAAACTATGAGGGTCGTCTTATCGACGGCACAGTGTTCGACAGCAGCTACAAGAACGGTCAGCCCGTTTCGCTGCGTGCCAACCAGGTAATCAAGGGCTGGACAGAGGCTCTTGTTCACATGCCAGCAGGTTCGGTTTGGGAAGTATATATCCCACAGGAACTGGCTTATGGCGAGCGCGAGCAGGGACAGATCAAGCCTTACTCTCCACTGGTGTTCAAGATTGAGCTACTCAGTGTAGGTGGCAAGTAATAAGCTTAAACCATAAGGGCGACCCTACAAAGGCCGCCCTGTTTTATATTTAAACAATATACAATATGAAGAAACTTTTGATTGTTGCGTTCGCTGTATTAGCTACAACAGCGTTCGCCGTAACCCCGGGAAAGAAAGACAAGAAGGATAAGAAGAAGGTGCAGACCGAGCAGCAGGCTCCGGTGCAGCTCATCAGCCAGAACGACTCGCTTAGCTACGCAGCCGGCATGTTCACCACACGCGGCCTTATGGACTATGTAAAGCAGCAGTATGGCGTCGATTCTACCAACATCCAGTCGTTTGTCAACGGCTTGAAGGAAGGTATCGAGCGCAGCGGCGACAAGCAGTTTATCGCCCACAACGCTGGCTTGCAGATTGCGCAGATGCTCGAGACACGCATCTACCCCAACGTTAGCAACGACGTTAAGGACACCAAGTTTGCCCTCGACAGCCTTACCTTCAACCGTGGCTTTGTCGACGCAGTGCTCGGCGACACCACAGTTATGAAGAACGAGGCTGCCAACCACTACTTCGAGACCACAATGCAGGCTGCCAAGAAGCAGGCTGAGGAGGCTTACAAGGCCGAGAACGAGCAGTGGCTCAAGCAGAACGCCACAAAGCCGGGCGTCAAGACTCTGCCTTCGGGCTTGCAGTACAAGGTGCTTGTAGAGGGCAAGGGTGCAGTAGCCGACAAGGACGACGAGGTAACCGTGCGCTATGCGGGCCACACCATCGACGGCAACGAGTTTGACAGCAGCTACAAGCGCAACCCCAACACCACCACATTCCGCCCCAACCAGGTTATCAAGGGTTGGACAGAGGCGCTCTGCATGATGCCGGAGGGCAGCAAGTGGGAGCTTTACATCCCTCAGGACATTGCCTACGGAGCACGCAAGGCAGGACAGATAAAGCCTTACTCAACCCTCGTCTTCACAGTTGAGGTGGTTAAGGTAGAGAAGAAGGCACAGACAGAGGCAGCTGCCGACAAGAAGGCAGACGTCAAGAAGGGAGTGCCTAATAAGTGTGTGCTGCCTGCCAAGAAGGTGATACCTGGCAAGAAGATTACTCCTGCCAAGAAGGTTATGAAGAAGTAGAGAAATCTGCAAACTACTGTTGACTTATGTCAAATTATAGTTAAACGAATAAAAAAACTTGCATATTTCTTGCGTGGACGCACACAAATTATTATCTTTGCAACGTGTTCGAGAGAATGCAATGTTTTTTCATTAGGTTAGTAGTTTGATAGATTTTAAGGTAAAGATTATGTTATTAGATTTTGAAACTATCGCAACTTTGGCCTTTGCCACGCAAGTGGAATTTAAGGCTTTGCTTTAGTCCAAAACCAACATTCGTTAACATTATTCTTTGAGAGGCCGGTGCGAGTGATTCGTGTCGTCCTTTTTTTTTATATATACCCCTCGCTTTTTAGCGATGTTTGGGATCAAAATAATGGATTAAAAGTTCGCAGAAAGGGGTATGTAGCATTTTTTTGTCTAATTATTTGACAATCACAGCTTTTTTTCGATGATATTTCGTAGCTTTGTTTCCATGATAAAGAAACAAGGAACGATACTTATTGTTGATGACAACCGCAACATTCTCACCACGGTGAGGATGCTGCTCGAATCCATATTCGACAATATCATCACCATAGCCAACCCAAACTCTATACCAGCCAAGTTGAGGGAGGAACATCCCGATGTGGTTTTGCTCGACATGAACTTTTCGAGTGGCATCAATTCTGGCAATGAGGGATTGTATTGGCTCAGAGAAATCAAGAGTCTCTGTCCGAAGACCGAGGTAGTGCTCTTCACCGCTTATGCCGACATACAACTCGCCGTAACTGGCATTAAGGAAGGAGCAGCCGACTTCATAGTCAAGCCTTTCGACAACGAAAAGATGATTGGTACATTGTTGGAGGCAAGAGACAAAAACAAGGCTGCTGACAAAGCCGCGGGCAAGAATGGTGGGAAAGAATCGAAAAGCGCCATGTATTGGGGCGACAGCGATGTGATGAACAATTTAAGAAATATTGTGCAAAAGGTTGCCGCAACCGATGCCAACATCCTTATCACGGGCGAAAACGGAACTGGCAAGGAGGTATTGGCCAACGAGATACACCGTTTATCCACAAGGTGTGGAAAAAAGATGTTGCCAGTGGATATGGGAGCCATCACAGAAACCTTGTTTGAGAGCGAACTCTTCGGTCATGTGAAGGGAGCATTCACGGATGCCAAGATAGACAAACCAGGCAAGTTTGAGTTGGCTGATGGCAGTACTATCTTTCTTGATGAGATAGGCAACCTTTCGTATAGCCTTCAGGCAAAACTTCTCACAGCCCTACAACGTAGAAGCATCGTGAGAGTGGGCGGCTCTACTCAGATACCTATTAATATACGCTTGATTTGTGCCACCAACCGCAATCTGCAACAGATGGTGAGCGATGGCGACTTCAGAGAGGATTTGCTCTATCGCATCAACACCATCCACCTTGAATTGCCTGCCCTCCGACAAAGAAAGGCAGACATCGTGCCGCTCTCCAATAGGTTCCTTCGTCAATATGGCGACATGTATAATAAGACAAACTTACGCTTTTCGGAAGAGGCTGAGAGGAAACTCATCAGTTTGCCTTGGTATGGCAACATCCGTGAACTTCAGCACGCTATTGAGAAAGCCGTGATATTATCCGATGGTGGAATGATTAATGCCGAGGACATCGACGGTGGCAACCAGACAAGAAGGGAGAAACCATTGGAAGAGGTGCAGACGCTCGACGAGATGGAATGTCGCATGATAGAGAAAACCCTAAAGGAATGTGAGGGAAACATGTCGGTGGTTGCCGCAAGATTGGGAATTTCCCGACAGACTCTTTATAACAAGATTAAGAGATACGGGATTTAAAGGGAAAAGTGAAAAGGGAAAAGTGAAGAATCCTATAGTTTTATTTAGGGTATGGATATTAATAAGGTTATTATAATTGTGCTTTTGCTCGTGGCAGTGGTGGGCTATGTTCGCCTCTACCGCCACTATCGCCGCAACATCAAGAAGGTGAGTTTCCTTTTTGATGCTATCGACAATGGTGACTTCTCCTTTAACTTCCCCATAGAAAAGAGGAATAAGGAGGACAATATTCTGCACCAATCTCTCAACCGCATCAAGCTCTTCCTGCAGCATACACGGGAAGAGCAAATGGAGCGGGAGAAATATTACGAGCAGATACTGGATGCTGTGGATACCGGCATAATGGTAGTGGACAGCCACGACAATATCTTGCAGCACAACCAAGCTGCCCTCCGGTTGCTTGACACCGATGTGTTCACACACATGAATCAAGTAAAAGGAAAACTAAAGGATGAGCGTCTGGCTAAGCACGAGACGCAAGCCATGCTGAAAGGCAAGCATGTGCGCATCATCGCCCTAAGCGATGTAAGCCACGAACTTAGCAACCAAGAGGTAGACTCATGGATAAAGTTGATTCGTGTGCTCACTCATGAAATAATGAACACTATCACACCCGTCACTTCGCTCAGCGAGACTTTACTGAAGGAACTTAATAGTGAAGAACTGTTTGCTGCAGAACCACAATCCGCAGACCAAGCTAAGCTGAAGCAAGGCTTGGAAACCATACATAAAACCGGAACCGAACTCTTGGCATTCGTCAACAACTATCGCCGTTTCACTCATGTGCCCCAGCCTCAACCCGCCCTCTTCTATGTGGAGCCGTTCCTCGAACGTATGTCAATGCTTTGCAATCATGAAGTAGAGATAGAGGTCACACCTAAAGACCTATTGGCTTATGCCGACGAGAGCCTCATCTCGCATGTAGTGACTAATCTTCTGAAGAATGCCAAAGAAGCCTTTAATGGCTTACAATCCAAAGCTACAGCAAAAGCATTCATCCGTCTAAACGCCTACACCAACGAGCAGGAAGCCGTCAT
>USCM01000050.1 GCA_900553155.1 uncultured Prevotella sp.
GAAAATCTGCCCGTTGTGCGTGTGCCCGCTAAACATCAGGGCGGCACCGTGCCGGATATGTGGCTGGCGAGCTTATAAAGCGCTGACCTTAGGACGAACCGAATATTTAAAACAATAATTACTAATAATCATTAACCATTAAGCTTATGAATCATTTGCTTGCAATCGACGCTTCGCTCATCGACTGGTCGCGTGCCCAATTTGCGCTTACAGCCATTTACCACTGGCTGTTTGTGCCTCTTACTTTAGGCATGGCAGTAATTATGGGCATTATCGAGACTATCTATTATCGCACCGGAAAGCCATTTTGGAAAGAAGCATCCAAGTTTTGGCAACGCTTATTCGGTGTAAACTTTGCCATGGGTGTTGCTACGGGCATCATCCTTGAGTTTGAGTTTGGCACCAACTGGAGCAACTACTCTTGGTTTGTGGGCGACATCTTTGGCGCTCCGCTTGCCGTAGAAGGCATCGTGGCGTTCTTTATGGAGAGCACGTTTGTGGCTGTCATGTTCTTTGGATGGGAGAAGGTGTCGCGAGGTTTTCATCTTGCCGCCACATGGCTAACGGGCATTGGCGCTACAATATCGGCTTGGTGGATACTTGTGGCCAACTCGTGGATGCAGTATCCGGTAGGCTGCGAATTCAACCCCGACACCGTTCGCAATGAGATGACAAGCTTTGCCGAGGTGGCATTGTCGCCTATGGCTGTGGACAAGTTCTTCCATACCGTTATCTCGTCGTGGATAGTTGGCGCTGTATTTGTATGTGCCGTTAGCTGCTGGTATCTGTTAAAGGGCAGAGAGAGGGAGCTTTCTCGACAAAGCATCAAGATTGCGAGCATCGTTGGTATTGTGGCTTCGCTGTTGGCAATGTATACCGGACACTCGTCGGCTGTGAAGGTGGCAGAGGTACAGCCTATGAAACTTGCAGCTATGGAGGGTCTGTATGATGGTGGCAATGGTGTGGGACTTACTATGGTGGCGGCTGTCAATCCATTCGCGCAGCCCGATTATGCCAAGGGCGGTGAGGCTCCGCTGCGCATAGCTATGCCCAACGGACTGTCGCTGCTTGCCACAAATACGCTCGACGGCTATGTGCCTGGCGTAAACGATATACTCAATGGCTACCCACGCCCTGACGGAAAGCGTGAGCTGTCGGCTGAGGAGAAGATGCAGCGGGGCCGCAAAGCCATAACCGCTCTTGCCGAATACCGCAAGCTTAAGGCTGCCGACGCCAACGACAAGCGTCTGCCCGAGCTTGAAAAAGAGCTTAATATAAATATGCCTTACTTTGGATATGGATACATCAAGGACCGTGCCGAGCTTGTGCCGTATATCCCAATAAACTTCTATGCCTTCCGTATAATGGTGGGCGTGGGCTGCTTGCTGCTGTTGTTCTTCCTCGTTATAGGCCATGTGGCATGGCGACAAGACATCACAAAACGTGGCCGTTGGCTGTGGATGGGGGCTTTGCTTATGCTTCCGCTTGTATACATTGCAAGCGAGGCAGGCTGGATTGTGGCAGAACTTGGACGCCAACCATGGGCTATACAGGATATGCTGCCTACGGTTGCCGCCGTTTCGGACATTCGTTCGGGTAGCGTTGCGCTGACGTTCTTTATCTTCCTCGGACTGTTCAGCGTTCTGCTATTCGCCGAAATCAAGATTATGTGCCGCGTAATAAAGAACTATAAGTCGCAGATAGATTAAGGCTATTCTAATTCAACACTCAACGTTAAACATTCAATATTCGTATTATGACATATTCGTTTCTTCAACAATATTGGTGGCTTATAATATCACTGCTTGGAGCATTGCTCGTGTTCTTGCTCTTCGTTCAGGGTGCCAACTCGCTTGTATACAGCTTGGGTAGAACGGAGGAGGGACAATGCAAGGTAATTGAGTCGACCGGCAGAAAGTGGGAGATTACATTCACCACACTTGTAACATTCGGCGGAGCTTTCTTCGCCTCATTCCCGTTGTTCTACAGCACCAGCTTTGGCGGAGCCTACTGGCTGTGGATGATTATACTCTTCTCGTTTGTATTGCAGGCTGTAAGCTACGAGTTTCAGCACCGCAAGGGCAATCTGCTCGGCACACGTACATACCGCTGGTTTCTTATATTGAACGGCATTGTGGGTCCGCTGCTATTGGGCGGAGCGGTTGCCACTTTCTTCGACGGCTCCAACTTCATCGTGGAGAAGGCGTCGCTAACCAATATCGGCGCTCCGGTAATAAGCCGCTGGGCTAACGACTCGGCAGGACTCGACGCCCTGCTCGATCCCTGGAACTTGGTGTTTGGTTTTGCCGTGATGTTCCTTGCACGTATTCTCGGCATATTGTATATTATGAATAATGTGGAAGACGAGGACATTCGCTCTCGTGGTTCGGTTAGACTTATAGGCAGCACGGTGCCCTTCCTTGTGCTCTTCTTAGCTTTCTTTATACGCACAATGCTTAAAGACGGATATGCAGTAGACCCTGCAACTGGGGTGGTATTTATGGAACCAATGAAGTATCTGCACAACTATCTCGACATGTGGCCATTGGCAGTGTTCACGGTTATAGGTGTTGTACTGTTGCTGTATGGAATAGTGCGCACCATTCTAAGCTCTACATATATCAAAGGTATATGGCCGGCTGGCATCGGCGTGGTGCTTGTTGTGCTGTCGTTGCTGCTTGTTGCGGGATGGGGCAACACTGCCTACTATCCCTCAAACACCGACCTGCAATGCTCGTTGACAATAGCCAACAGTTGCAGTAGCGAGTTCACGCTCCGCACAATGTTCTATGTGTCGCTGCTCGTGCCGTTTGTGTTCGGGTATATAGCTTATGTCTGGAGGGTTATGGACAGGAAATAAAAACAATAAGGGTGCGCCAAATGCGCACCCTTATTGTTTTTATCTCTTCATTAAAAAGTCCTTGAAGTCGCCAAACTCCTTCGACATGGCGATGCTCTTCTTCTCGCCCTTCATGAAGGCGGCAAGGCGTTCGGGTATTGCAACCTCTGCATTGATGGCCGACTCTACCGTATCCTTGAACTTGGCAGGATGTGCTGTCTCGCCAAAGACGCCCACTTCGCCGTCGAGTAGCAGGTCTTTTAGTGCCTGATAGCCACATGCTCCGTGCGGATCGAGGATGTAGTGGTTATGGTTGTAGCAATCGAGCATGGTCTGACGAATCTGCTCGTCGCTGTAGGTTGCGCCGCTCATGAGGCTCGAAATCTTCTTCCAGTCGCCCTTGAAGAGGTCGTATATACGGGCAAAGTTACTCGGATCGCCAACGTCCATGGCATTGGCAATGGTCTGCACACTTGGTCGTGGACAGTACTCGCCAGTCTGCAAATATTTGTATACGATGTCGTTGGCGTTGTTGGCAGCGATGAATCGCTTTACGGGCAAGCCCATCTCGCGACCAAAGATGGCTGCCGTGATGTTGCCAAAGTTGCCGCTCGGCACACATATTACGTAGCCGTGCTCCTTGCCAAGACGCTTTAGCTGGGCATAGGCATAGAAATAATAGAATGCCTGTGGAAGGAAACGAGCCACATTGATAGAGTTGGCAGACGTCAGCTTCATGTGCTTATTGAGCTCATCGTCCATGAAGGCCTGCTTTACAAGAGCCTGACAATCGTCAAACACTCCGTCCACTTCTATCGCCGTGATGTTCTGACCGAGAGTTGTAAACTGGCTCTCCTGTATCTTGCTTACCTTGCCCTTGGGATAGAGCACGTACACATGTATGCCCTCAACACCAAGGAATCCGTTGGCAACAGCAGAACCTGTATCGCCGCTTGTGGCTACAAGCACATTGACATTCTTGGTGCCTTCCTCGCGGATAAAGTACTGCAGCATACGTGCCATGAATCGGGCACCAACATCCTTGAAGGCAAGTGTGGGTCCGTGGAACAGTTCGAGCGAGTAGATGTTATCCTCTACCTCCTTTATCGGACAGTCGAACTGGAGCGTGTCGTATACGATGCGCTTGAGGTCGTCGGCCTTGACGTCCTCGCCAAAGAAGGCGTCTGCCACTTGATAGGCTATCTCCTGGAACGACAGCTTGTCTATATTCTCGAAGAACTCCTTAGGCAACTTCTTTATGCGCTCTGGCATATAGAGTCCGCGGTCGGGTGCAAGTCCTTTAACTACTGCCTCATGCAGCGAGGCAAGGGGTGCTGTATGATTTGTGCTATAATACTTCATAATATTAAAGGGAAAAGGGAAAAGGGAAAAGAGAAAAATCTATTACTCTACTCTCATAAACTCATTCATAAACTCCGTCAAGTGTAGCATGCCGTAACTGCCGCTTACACAGCTCACTTCGCTGTAGGTCTGAACCGAGTCGGGATTTATGCCGGGATACCATACGATAAAAGGCACTGGCTCCTTAACATGGGTTCGTATCTCCACTGGTGTTGGATGATCGGGCATTACGGCTATTGCCACCGGCTCGTCCCACTTCGACACTTCCTCAAAGATCGGTCCGACAACACGGCTGTCGAGGTTCTCTATTGTGCGAAGCTTCAGTTCTAGGTCGCCGTCATGGCCAGCCTCATCGCTTGCCTCTATATGCAGGAAGACGAAGTCGTCCTTGCGCAGAGCCTCAATGGCAGCCTGCGTCTTGCCCTCATAGTTGGTGTCGGCAAGACCTGTAGCCCCCGGAACGATGATGTTATGCAGTCCGGCATAGTGTCCGATGCCACGTATCAGGTCTACAGCCGATATCACGTCGCCCCGCTTTATCTGCGGATACATCTCAGAGAGGGTCTTCATCTGCGGGCGATATCCCCCACCCCACGGCCAGATGCTGTTGGCCTCGTCCTTGCCCTCGGCACGTCGCTTTACGTTGAGGGGTGCGTTGTACAGCACATCCTGCGACTTGATGATAAGCTCGTTGAGCAATGTCGCCGTGTCCAAAGCCTCGTGTTCGTGTCCTTTCTCGGGTCGGATGAGCAGCTTGCGCCACTCCTCGTTGGGGTGGTCGTGCGGCGGAGCACAGTTGATATACTTGTTTCCTCCTTTTATTATAAGCAGATGTCGGTATTGTATGCCTTTGACAAAGCGCACACGGTCGCTTCCAAGACGCTCGTTAAGGAGGTCGATAAGCTCCGTACTCTCATCAGTTGTGAGATGTCCGCCGTGATGATTCTTTATCTTGCCGTTTTCAAGGCAGATGATGTTGCAGCGCAAGGCAAGGTCGCCAGGCTCCATCTCGTAGCCAATAGAGGCTGCCTCCAAGGGTCCGCGACCCTCATACACCTTATTCATATCATAGCCAAGGATTGTGGCATTGGCTACCTCGCTGCCTGGAAGAAACCCGTCGGGCACGGTTGCAAGTCGACCTGTGCGGCCAATACGGGCAAGGTTATCCATATTTGGGGTGTTGGCATACTCAAGGAGAGTTTTTCCTCCGAGTCTTTCGACGGCATGGTCTGCCATACCGTCGCCAAGAATTATAATATGTTTCATACGCGAAACTTTATACATTAGCTATTGACATAATATTGGCAAACACACCGGCTGCCGTAACACTGGCTCCTGCTCCGTAGCCCTGTATAAGCATTGGGAACTCGCGGTAGCGCTCGGTTGTAAGCGACACGACGTTGTTGCTGCCCTCAAGATTGTAGAACGGATGACTCTGGTCTACCTCCTTCAATGCCACCGACGTCTTGCCGTGGTCGAAGGTGGCAACAAAGCGCCAGCGCTTGCCTTCTGCCTCAAGTTGCTTGCGGCGTGCCTCAAAGTCGGCGTCAAGACTTGGCAGATTGTGCCAGAAGTCGTCTATGCTGCCCTCAAAGAATGTGTCGGGTATAAAGAGATGCTTCTCCACATCGGCTTTCTCTACCTTGTAGCCTGCCTCTCTCGACAGAATAACGAGTTTGCGGATAACGTCCTTGCCGCTAAGGTCGATGCGTGGATCGGGTTCGCTGTATCCCTGCTCCTTTGCACGGCGCACTGCCTCCGACAAAGGCACATCGGCAGAAATCTCGTTGAAGATAAAGTTGAGTGTGCCGCTAAGCACCGCCTCTATCTTAAGTATGACGTCGCCCGAATTGCGCAGGTCGTTGATGGTGCCGATGATAGGCAGTCCGGCTCCCACATTGGTTTCGTAGCGGAACTTCACGCCACGTGACAGAGCTGTTTCCTTAAGCTTTATATAGTTGTCGTACGACGACGACGCAGCTATCTTGTTGGCTGCCACGACAGAGGTGTTGTGCTCGATAAGCGACTGATAAAGTGCCGCCACATCCTTGCTTGCGGTGCAATCTACAAACACACTGTTAAAGATGTTCATCCTGATAATCTCGTCTTTCAACAGCTTGTCGTTGCAGGCAGGTGCCTTTTCGAGCTCTTCGCGATATGTGGTGAGGTCTAATCCGTCGCGATTGAATATCGCCTTCTTAGACGATGCAATGCCGACGACGTTCAGCTTCAGTCGCTTGGTGCGCTTAAGTTCCTCGTATTGGTCGTGAATCTGCTCGAGCAGCTGACCACCAACGGTTCCGACACCGCACACAAAGAGGTTGAGAACCTTATACTCGGAAAGGAAGAACGAGTCGTGCAGTACGTTCAATGCCTTGCGCAGATACGTGCTGTCCACAACAAAGGATATGTTGGTCTCGGATGCGCCCTGCGCACAAGCTATCACACTGATACCGCTTCTGCCGAGTGTGCCGAACAGTTTGCCGGCTATACCGGGTGTATGCTTCATGTTCTCACCCACAATGGCGATGGTGGCAAGCCCACTCTCGGCATGCATTGGGAACATGGCTCCGGTCTCTATCTCCTTGGCAAACTCGCCGTTGAGCACATCCACCGCAGCCAGTGCGTCCTCGTCGCGCACACCGATAGAGGTTGAGTTCTCCGAAGAAGCCTGCGACACCATAAACACGCTTATGCCGTTGTCTGCCAAGGCGGTAAAGATGCGGCGGTTTACACCGATGACACCCACCATCGACAGACCTGTAACGGTGATAAGGGTGGTGCCGTTGATGCTCGAGATACCCTTGATTGGCTTCGAGTCGTTGTCTATCTTGGCTTTGATAATGGTTCCCTCGGCTTCGGGATTGAATGTGTTTTTAACGCGGATTGGTATATTCTTAATACATACGGGGTATATTGTTGGCGGATAGATAACCTTTGCACCAAAGTTGCAAAGCTCCATTGCCTCTATATAGCTCAGCTCGTTTATGGTGTAGGCAGTCTTGATGACACGTGGGTCGGCGGTCATAAAGCCGTCGACGTCGGTCCATATCTCAAGTATGTCTGCATCGAGTGCTGCGGCAATAATGGCAGCGGTGTAGTCGGAACCACCACGTCCAAGATTGGTAATCTCGTTGGAGTCGCGGTCCATACTTATAAAACCTGGAACAAGAGAGACACGTGGCAGGTCGCTAAAGGTACGTCGCACAAGTCGGTTGGTAAGCTCTGAGTCGAGGATGTTCTTGTGGTTCTTCTGCACAGTCTTTATAAACTCACGCGAGTCGAACCACCTTGCTCCCTGTACCAGTGTGGCTACAATGTTGGAGCTAAGACGCTCGCCGTAACTAACGATGGCATCCTGTGTCTTCTTCGAGAGGTCGTGAATGAGGTACACTCCGAAGTAGATTGAGCGCAACTGGTCGAACAGCGAGTCGACAACATTAAAGAGCTTTTCGCGCTTGCGTGTGTCTGTTATAATGGTATCAATCATCTTGTGGTGGCGGTCCACCATAGCCTGAAACTCGTCCTTCCACGCATCGTCGCCCTTAAGGGCAAGCTGCGAGGTAGCAATGAGCTTGTCCGTGATGCCTCCAAGGGCGCTAACCACCACAATTACGGGCTGCTTTTCGGCCTGTTTCTCTACGATAGCCTTAAGGCTAAGAATGCTCTCTACGGAACCTACAGAGGTTCCGCCAAACTTTAATACTTTCATTTGTCTTCTTGTTCTTTGGTTAATGCCTCCATACAAAGGAGGCCGATTGTGTTTCGATGCCGAGGCTTGTCGTCACAGCGAGACTGGCTTCTGTCCCTTTCCTCAATACGAGAGAGGCATGGGCAAGACACCATTGTCTGCTTGGCTTACTGCGCAACAGTGGGGCGTGTGGCACCGTGTCGTAACATTAAGTTTAATAAAGTGTTGGCAAATTTACGAAAAATAAATGTTATAGCAACTAAAAGTGGGTAAAAAATAGCACATTTTATTATAATATACTATCTTTTAGCCACAATATGATTATTTAAGCAACTGTCTTAAATGGTCTAAATAAGCATCCACATCCTTATCGTTGATGCGGTTCCAGATGTCGCCCAAGAAGGCGGCGCCACCAAAATGCCACTCTTTCAAGGCATTGATGTGGCTGGCTTCGATACCTCCCAACGCCACAACCTTGTAGTCGATTATCTGCTTGGAGGCTGCATCCATAAGCACTTCTGGGCTGAAGGCGGCTCCGTAGCCTTCCTTCGAGATGCTGTCGAAGATTGGACTAAGGAACACGTAGTTTCTCATTGGCTTGTTCTGCTCTACCTCTTCCAAGCTGTGGCACGAGCAGGATATGCTCTTATCGAAACCCTCGGGTGCCTGCGGACAGCGGTGGTTGAGGTGTACGCCGTGCAGATTGTACGTGCTTGCCAACTCGAAATGGCTGTGCAACACTATGCGGTTGTGCCATTCGTGTGGTATCTCGTCAAGCAGTTGGCGACATGCCTCCATGCTTGCGCCGGGCTTGCGGAGGTGCAGGAGGTCGACGCCGTGGTCGAAAAGGCGGGATATGAACGTCGCCTCGCCTTGCAGAAAGTTAGGAGAGGTTATAACAATCCATTTCATATTTATAAGGTATTAAAGGGGCACACGACACATTACTGCAAGCTGTCAACAAACCGCTTCATCTCTTCGGCTGGGTTCTCTGCATTAAGCACAGCGCCGCTTACGGCAATGCCACTAACACCTGTAGCCATAACATCCTTGATGTCGGGCTGCAAGATGCCACCAATGGCAACCACTGGGAGGTTGATACCGTGCTCCTTCATTTGCCCGATGATGCGGCGATAGCCCTCAATACCAAGCACCGGCGACAGATTCTTCTTGGTGGTGGTAAAGCGATAAGGACCGCAGCCAATGTAGTTGGCACCCTGACGCCACAAGCGCTCCACATCCTCAAAGGTGTTTGCCGTACCGCCTATAATGCGGTCGGCACCCAAAATCTTGCGAGCCTCGTCCACCGGCATATCGTTCTTGCCCAAGTGTACGCCGTCGGCACCTGTCTGCTCCACCCACTCCACGTGGTCGTCGAGCAGGAATGTGGCTCCATACTCTTTGCACATGGCTGCTATCTGCTTGGCAGCCGACAAGAACTCTGCCTCTTCGGCATCCTTCATACGCAGCTGAATCCATCGGCATCCGCCCTCAAGAGCCAGTCGGGCGCCTTCTACATAACCATAACGCGAGTTGGAGTGTGTTATAAATTGTATCATCTTATTATCAATTTCTCTGGGTTAAACAAGTGGTCTACAGGTCCATGACCTTCGCCTATGTGCACATCCTTGCCTGCTTCGAGAGCCTTGGAGAGGTAGTTCTTAGCCTTTGCCACGGCTTGCGGCATCTCCTCGCCACGTGCCATAAACGACGCAATGGCTGAGGAGAGTGTGCAACCTGTGCCATGTGTGTTGCGTGTCTGTATGGTTTGGTGTACAAACTGGTGCTTTTCGCCATCCTTTAGATACAGTCGGTCTACCTTCTTGTCGCCTTCGAGGTGTCCTCCCTTTATCAGCACCGCCTTGCATCCCATATCGATGATGCGCTGTGCGGCACGATCCATATCGTCTAAAGAGCCTATCTTGACGTTCGACAGCACCTCTGCCTCGGGCACGTTAGGTGTAAGCAGTGTAGCCATAGGCAGCAACCACTGGCAGAAGACGTCCAAGGCATCTGTCTGCATAAGCATCGAGCCGCTTGTCGACACCATAACGGGGTCGACCACCATGATGCCCGGCTTTGTCTCGCGCAGTGTCTCGGCTATAGCCTGTATGGTTGCCGCATCGTTCACCATACCTATCTTCACCGCCACGGGCTTGATGTCGTCCATCACTGCCTTTATCTGTCCAGCCACAATCTCGGGGCGGATGGCTTGTATGGCTTGCACG